>JAITFM010000136.1 GCA_031281335.1 Rickettsiales bacterium
TATGCAAATTCCATTCAAAAGGGATTTGTAATCCATAGATGACAATCCATCTATGCCGCTACCACGTTCAAGCCTGAGTAGAAACGTTTCTGCTTGATCATCTTTGTGATGGGCAATAAGTAGATGCTTAACATCGTTACTCCTGCACCACTTTGTTAGTAACTTGTATCGTGCTCTTCGTGCTTGTGACTGAACATTACCTTTGATATTTTGCTTCTCCCATTTTAATATGAACGACTCCTCTACTCCAAGTTCTTTTGCATAACCTACAGCAAATTCGGCTTCCTCCTGAGACTCTGGACGCAATGCATGATTTACTGTTAATGCTATAGGAAGAGGATATTGTCTTTTTTTTGTCCAATTAATCATTAAATGCAATAAAGCTATACTGTCTATACCACCTGACACTGCAACTGCAACTTTATTGTTATGGATAGCAAAACCTTTGATTACATCTTGAAATAATGACTCTAACTCCATTATGTCTCTTGCATAATTTGCTTTCTTAAGTCAATTATATAGGAAATAACACTTGCTAGATTCCAACGGCTGTGTTCTTTTGTGCCCTCCTCCCCTTACAACCTAAGCGTCCTTATACTATTCCAAGTGCCCTTATCTTTAGTTATCCCAGTGCTTGACACTGGGATCTAGGTTTTAATACAAAAAACTATTTCTTTGCTTCAGAAAATGAGAACTCCACCCTACGGTTTTTAGCATGCTGTTTTTCATACTTGGAATCCTTAGAATCGTCTTGTACATAAACTAAGGGTTCAGTTTCACCTCTAGAGGCAGTTTTTATTCTATTTTCTAGATAAGGTGTACAACTAACCATAAATTTCTTAGCTGCATCTGCCCTTCTCTCGCCCAGTGCAACATTGTACTCATAAGAACCACGATTGTCAGTATGACCAGTTACAGTAATCTTCATATCAGGGTTATTTTGCAGCACCTCCATTACATCGAGCAATACATCTGCACCTGCTTCGCTAATATTAGATTTATCATAATCAAAAAAAACTCTTTTTTCGCCCATCTGTTTAACAACAGAGTTCATTTTATTTGCTGTGTTCACTCCTTTCTTCGGACAAGAGCTTACACCAGTAAGCAGCAAACAAAAACAGCACATTACAACCAACCTACTCCACATCACTAAACCTCCATAAATTTTAAAATAGTGCGTAACTTTAAATTTTAGTATTTAATAATCTCTCTATAGCAGTATAGTCAAGAAAAATAAAATACTAAATACTTTTCTACAATCTTACAATTAATTTTCTAATAAGGCGCTAGACTTTTGGTGGAAAAATCTAGTAAAGGCATAGAATATACAATTTTTTATTGTACTTTGAGTAAATATACTTTTAACTTTATTATTAATCTATTACGATATTAAACAGATGTTTTCTAAAAAATGAACAAATATGAAATCTCATAAATTCTTAGAGGAAGTATTGTGTAGGGTAAAGAGTATTGAAAATACGCTAAAAGTACTAAGCCAAAGCCAATTAAACGTAGAAGACAAAGTTGAGCAAATGGGTCTTCTAGAAGAAATTAAACATGAAATTATTTCTCACGATATAATAAAAGAATCATTAATAGAAGCAAGTGCTCTTGGCAATAAAAGGAGTGTTAGCAATCGGCAGCTAAAATTAATGGAGAGAATGCATAAAAGCAGCAGTGCTATTCCCATTGATTTAGTAAAGTCTTTATCCAAAGCTAAAGTTGAGTGCCAAAATTTATGGAAGCTATCTCAGTCTGAAACTAGCAGCTTGGAAAAGCTGAAAAAACGCTTTACTGATCTGGTCAAGCTCGTTTGCGAAGTGGTTTCTATAAAATCGCAGCAATTAAAATGCTCGAAATACGACTCACTGCTTGCTGACTATGATTTTGGTATCACAGAAAAGAGCATAAAGGAAATATTTCCTAAGGTAGGCAAATTTTTTTGTGAAAGTGTAGATAAAATAATTGAAAAGCAAAAGAAAGCTATTAATATGCAGAAAGTTGCTACTCAAAGGCAGATTGAACTCGGCTCGCTGTGTCTACAGAAAATGGGTATTACATTATGCAATACTTCTTGTTATCACCCTATAGATTACAATGAATCTGATTTTTGTTGCGGTTTGTTTCTACTTTTACGATGTAGTGGCCATGAAATTTATCGAAAATGTTTAGCGCAAAATTCTGTAAATAGCCCAATTGCAGAACACGTTATGTATGAAACCCAAGGATTATTCATGGAAAGGGTGATTGGAACATCTAGAGAATTTATCGAGTTTATTCAACCATACATAAAAGAGAAATTTACTATAAAAGGTAAGACTAATGCAAAATTTAGCAGTGTTGAGAATTTGTACTTGGTTTTCAATAAAATAAATCTTTCTTCCCTTTTAAAGAATGCAGATGAACTTAGTCTGTTAGCTCACATCATGCTGAGGACTAGACTGGAACAGAATATAATAGATGGTACATTAGAGGTCAAAGACCTCCATGATGCATGGCTGGAAGGTATGAAGCATTATAAAATTCCAGTAAAAGCTAAAAATGAACTGGACACTTATTTTCAAGATGAATACTGGGTAAGCGGGATCATGGGATATTTTCCTACTAAAATTATGGCTTTGATTACCGCTGTACAGATTTTTTCTTTCATTAAAAAAAATCATTACGAGTTCTTAGGTGCTATAATGAAAGGAGATTTTAGTTTACTTATCAGCTGGTTATCCCAAAATATATGCAGTACAAAGTATGGTTTTTCGGATCTACTAAAAAAAGTAACAGGCAAGGGGTTAGACGTTGAATGCTGTACTAATTATTTATCTGAAAAGTATAATTTGTCTCAATAAAATGTTTTTTTGAGTTGTATATGAGTTTTTTTCAGAAATTAACTAGAAAATTTTGTAACATTTTCACTTTCAAAGGTTTATTCGCTAGCGACATTGCTATAGATCTTGGCACTGCGAACACTTTAGTTTATCAAAAAAATCAAGGAATAGTGCTTGATGAACCTTCAGTTGTAGCAAGAATAAAGGAAAAAGGAAGCTATGTCCCTTACGCCTTTGGTAAAAAAGCTAAAATGATGCTAGGAAAAACACCTGGAGAAATAGAGGCAATCAGGCCATTAAAAGATGGGGTCATTGCTGATTTTAAAAGTGCGGAAGAGATGCTAAAGTATTTCATACGCAGTGCAAATACAAAACTCACTGTTAATAAACCTAACATTATCATATGTGTTCCATCTGGGTCTACTCCAGTTGAAAGGCGTGCTATACAAGATGCAGCAGAAAGTGCTGGTGCAAATGAAGTGTTTTTGATTGAAGAGCCAATGGCTGCAGCAATTGGTGCTGGACTTCCGGTTACCGAACCTGAGGGTTCCATGGTTGTTGATATAGGAGGCGGTACAACCGAAGTTGCAATTATTTCTTTAGGAGGAATTGTTTATTCACGGTCTGCCAGAGTAGGTGGCGATATTATGGATGAAGCAATAAAATCATACATTCGTGAAAACCATAAGTTATTGATTGGTGAAACAACAGCTGAAAAAATTAAGAAAAGCGTAGGTTCGGCTAGTCTACCGGGTGAAAATAATAAAGAGGGAATAATGGTTAAAGGCAGGGACTTAGTGAGCGGTATGCCAAAGGAAATGCTTTTATCAGAATATCAGGTTGCAGAAAGTTTAATAGAGCCTGTGCATCAAATAATTTCTGCTATTAAGACAGCATTAGAGAGCACTCCTCCTGAACTTTCTTCTGATATAGTCGATAAAGGGATAGTTTTATCTGGTGGTGGTGGATTATTACGCAATTTAGGCAAAGTTATTAGTGAAACAACAAAACTGCCAGTGCGTGTGGCAGATGACCCGCTTTGCTGTGTTGCCCTAGGTAGTGGCAAAGTGCTTGAAAACATGGATTATTTCAGCCATGTTTTATTTAAGCAAGATTAATTATGATGATTGTCTTTAAGGTAGTTCATTTTACAGCAAACTCTATCTCAAGCACAGAGATGTCATCCAAGTAGCAACATACAACTGCATGAACATTGTGATTTGAGCTTACCAGGAGGATGTCATCCAAGTAGCCCTTTTTTTTGTCATCCCAGTGCTCCGGCACTGGGATCCAGGGTACTACTTTAGTAATAAATATTTAAGAAATTTACCAAACGAGAAAAAAAGACAAAAGAAACCCCGTGGCAAGTTTTGACTCTATAATACTTTAAATTGGCGCTATAATAATTTACTGACGCTTAGTTTAAGCGCGATTTGGCTGAATGTAGAAAAAATGAAAAAGACATGCAGCCGCTATAATTTGATACAATCCGCCAAAAAATACCCTGAGTTTTTTACTGAATTTTGTCATTGAGCCTGCAGAT
>JAITFM010000056.1 GCA_031281335.1 Rickettsiales bacterium
GGGTCTGTTGCAGTTTAAAAGTCGCTAAATTGCAGCGTTTAAGACTTTAAAAAACGCCAATACTGAAAATAGATAATGGCTAGGGTTTCTTTGCCTTTTTTTCAGCTTTTATGCAAGAAAGTAGTCAGATCATAGCAAACTAAGTTTTGATGCAAACGTGGCTTTTCAAAATTTTGCAAAAATCCTCTAATTGGCAGGGTTGACTTATTTTTTTAGTGTTTATAATGAAGGTTAGGTTATCAGATAGCATAGGTGATGTGTAATCTTCTGCAGAAATGTTTAATTCTATTAATTCTTAGTATAAATGTCTGTTATGCGGAGAATATTTTACTGCAAGCCCCACAAAAAGTTTCTGAAGAAGATATCAATAGAGTAACAGCTAACCATGTTAGTAGTATGTGCTTCGCTCAGACAGAACTGGAAAAATGGCATGTGAAGTGGTGTTGGAATTCTTGTTAGACTCTGGAAACAGCAAATCAGGGTTTCAACTATCCTTTAATGGTGATGATTTAATTAAAGAATTGACAAAGGAAGAAAATGCTTTGCTTAGCGATAAAGAAGGACAAAAAAATTACAAATACGGTTGTGTGGTTAGTGACAAAAGGTTAAGTAGCAAAAGATCAAACAATACCTATCATTTTGCTCAAACTTTGTACGCACAAAATGCAACTCCAAATAAGATGTCAGTACCGCAAATTGCTAAACTCATCAACGACAAGAATGTAGCTTTCTACACTGGTGCTGGAATATCAGCACCGATAGTGCTAGATGTATCCGAGCTTAATAAACAATTTGGAGTAGCTTTTTACGACCGCAACTTAAAACAGGATGATGCTGTTACACTTATACATAAAATTCTCAAGGAACCAGAAAAGTTTTCAAAAATTATAGACAATTTCTACAAAGCTTGTCTTTATAGTATGCCAACTTCAGCTCATTACGCAATGAAGAATATAGCTTTACTTAAAAGTTGGCAGCTGCTTACTGAAAATGTGGATTTACTTCACCAACGTTCAGGGATTGAGGTCTTGGGAAACACGAGTGGTAAAATGAATTTTGATTGGTTGATGAATAATATCAAACCAGAGCACTTAAGGCAAATTGATTTTATTGTTACCTGCGGACTTAATAGTGACACAGTTGGGTTTCTCGCTTTGTATAAAAAGCATAATCCTAAAGGAAAGATAATTGCAATGAACCTAGTACAACCAAATTACTTAGGAGATAATGATATTTTGGTAGCTGGTGATTTGCAAGAAACTTTGCCTGATTTATTTGAGAACTTATCTCAGCTTTAATTGCGTGAGAGCAAAAACTTTACAGAGTGCAAATAGTGAGAATAACTTATTATTGACAGCTTTAATTTATTAATATATAATGTATACATACTAGTAAATGGAGCTCGAAATGTACGACATATTTGGTTACTTTCCAAAAAATAACACTTGCAACACACAATCAGATAGAGAAAGTTATCAATACACAAAAAGAGATTACGTAACAATTTACTTCAACAATACATTAGCCAGTTTAGGCAGATCATGGGAAAGTTTTAAAATGGATGCATATTTAACTATGTATGAAATCGGAACTTGGCTAGAAGAAAAATACAAAAGCTTTACTGAGCGAGTTAAAAAGTACGATTTCCACATCCCAACAGGAAAACCTCCAATTATTGAAGAAATAGAAATGAAGGAACTTAACTGTGCATTTAGACCATTCCGAACTCCGCCTATTCATCCAGCAAGCAGCGATCTTGGTGCCAATGACCTAAAGTAAGTTGCTGTTACTCAACACGCACCTCAAGTTACTCAACAAAAATAGATTAGGTCTTCAATGCATGATCGTATCTATCAGTGGCGTGGTGAATATTGAAGCAAAAGTGGTGTCATTCCAGCGCGTGACGCACAACTGTACGAACATTGTGATTTGAGCCTCCCACTAGGGTGTCATGCCAGTGCTTGACACTGGCATCCGGGAATTTTATTAAGTTGGTGAGTATAAAAGTAGCTGTTTTATGTTAAAATACGACGTTTTGATGATTATGGAAAGGCTGGATCCCAGTGTCGGAGCACTGGGATGACACCATCTGTTACGCAAGTTACCTGCTAATTGCAATGTTCGTACAGCCGTGCGCGTGACGTTTGTATTTTTGTGGCTGTACATCAGAGCTCACAGATTATTAATAATCTTACTATAAAATATAATTTTATAAGAGATATGAGGTGAGCGTTTCAGATACTGAGTTACTTGATGCTGCTAGAAACGGTAATGTTGAGAAAGTAAAATATCTGGTAAATGAAGGGGCAGATGTTGATACGCGAGATCAAGACTACAGTACTCCTTTACATTTGGCTGCTCAAAATGGTCATACAGATACAGTAGAAGCTCTATTAAAAGCAGAAGGAATCAATGTTAATGCGAAAGATAAAGATGGAGTAACTCCTTTACATTCGGCCATTAGAAATAATCGCATAGATGTAGTAGAAGTTCTGTTAAGAGCAGAAGGAATCAATGTTAATGAGGATGATTATTCTGGAAGCACTTCTTTACATTGGGCTGTCTATGGTGGCAATTTAGATATAGTAAAAGCTCTATTAGATAAGGGAGCAAGTATTAATGTAGTAAATGGGAATGGCGATACTCCTCTAGATTTAACTACTAACGAAGAAATAAAAGCTCTATTACAAAAAGAATCTATCACATCTACAACAGAAGAACAAACAAGCACTTTTTTTGACAGTTTTTTTAGTATACTTACAAAGCCTATTTCATTAATGGTATTATTTTCTTGTGGTTTAATATCATGGTTGCTTTGGTCTCACATAAAAAAAACTGAAGGAAATGCAGAACAATCTTGTGATCCATTAGTTAGACTAAATGATAGTGATTATAACGACCAAAATGATCTACATCTCTTCCAATAAAATTTGGCAACATATAGTGTTAATACCAATTCCAATTCCACAAAGGGCAGATATACCACTTTACACCGCTGTTTTACTTGTTTTAGTAAGAGCTTTTTCTTCAGATCTGCTCTCTGTGTAACGGTAGATAGAGTTGTGTGTTCTAGCCCATGAAACACCCTGATAAATCAAACAACGTTTTTCCGTCTTTATTCTTCGCTGTAATACCTAATAGACGTATTTCTGTGCTTGGTACCTTTTCAACTATTTCCCA
>JAITFM010000091.1 GCA_031281335.1 Rickettsiales bacterium
ATTCACTACCTATCTTATAACATTGGCGTTTTTGATGTCTTAAACGACTTATAAGCGCGTTTCAGCTTGTATAGGTAAAAAACCAGAAGTTTTAAAAAGACATGCAGTGCACATAGTGCGAAAAATTAAACATGAGACGCCAAATATGCTAAGTTTTTTTCTCATTTAATCTGCACAGACTGAAGATAAATAATAGCTTCAGTCCTATAGTAATGGGTTTGGTGAGATTTGTCAAGTAGTTTTTTCGCATATGCCAAAACTAGTTTGATATGCGAGAGATCTAACGTATGATACAAAAGGAAAAGTCAGGCTGCATGTCTTATGTTTTATACATTTTTTTAATTTATCCCTCATTCTTTAACCACCGGGCTTTCATGAACAGAGGAGAATAAAGATCCTCTTCCACCGATATCTTAACACTTCTCTCTTCTTCTATAGTCGGTGTACGAGTAAGAAAGCGGATTTTTGGTACATTTCTAATAATTGCCATTGGCGTTTGTTCTGCCCCTTCTCCCATGACTAAAACAGCAGATGCTGCCAGCGCATCAAGAAGATTGATTTGTGTTACCTGGAGTGGCCTACTATAAAGATCTGGCTTGCCTACATAGGAATAAAGCGGCTCAAACCCACACCAACCAAGAGTAATTCCTGTAACCCCAAGGCGCATAGGTGCTATATTGCTATCTGTAATCAAAATACCAAGATGCTTTATGCAGTGTTTTGTCCTTAGGTAGTTCCATACCGATATAGCTGTTTTCTGAACATCTTTTGGATATAGAATATACACCTCATCACCATTTGATTCATCAATACCGGCAGATGGAATTAAGATATTATCTTTAATTGTCAAATAGATACCATGGGGATTGCAATCTGCATCAACAATTGCATCAGCTTCTTTTTTAATCAGCTCCTCTTTAGAACAGGCGGTTTTGTGAACTACTTGCTTTTGGCAAATGGAAATGATTTTTGATGTGATAGCAAGCACAACCTCCTCTGTAAGCAACTTCAAAACATAGCAATCAAGAACCTCTTCTAATGCTTCACCACATTCAACGCGGTGGGTGTAAATTGCTTCAACTTGCATATACTAACCTGTATATAGTATAATCTTTTGCTTTGGTGAGAATAGTTTTATTCCACCTATCCAGAAGTGCTAAATTGAAATGTACATCACCTTTATAAGGTTTATGAATTTCTGTTATGATAAATTCTGAGATTAGATCATGCTCTAAAAAAAGGTGCGCTATCTGCGCTCCGCCAATCATGAAGATTTTGGAGTAATTCCAACTATTTTGAATTGATAGA
Organism: Rickettsiales bacterium; assembly: GCA_031281335.1. Lineage (GTDB taxonomy): Bacteria > Pseudomonadota > Alphaproteobacteria > Rickettsiales > Anaplasmataceae > Wolbachia. The sequence continues at coordinate 1,309 of JAITFM010000091.1, forward strand.
AACTCTTGCATAGAAGAAACAATAGTACATCTTATACCTCTATTAAAACACGAACTTAGCTTGTTACGAGAAAAAACAACAGGAACACGATCCTTCAATATGCTTTGAGGCATGGTTTCAAATGTCTTTCTCCCCATAACAATGACTTGTTTGTCAGTCACCTGGCGAAAATGCTCCAGCTCACTTGGATAATGCCAGGGCAATCCATTATTTATTCCAATCACCCCTTGAAGATCAACCGCCATAACTCCGATAATTATCATCCCTGTAAGGCAGCTTGGGCTACAAAAAATCTCATGTGATCGCGCACATTATGCACTCGAAGGAAATCAACCTTATTGTGCAATACAGATGACGTAGAAATTGTTTCTAAATCTCGGTTAAAGGCAAGTTCTAAAGAAAAAGAAGAAATAAATGACTTTCTAGAATGACCCACTAGAACCTTGCAGCCAAAACTTTGCAATGCTTCTATATTGTGCAAAATCCAGATATTCTGATATAGGGATTTTCCAAAGCCTATACCAGGATCAATAATTATCGAGCTTTTGTCAAAGCCTAGAGCTAGTAACCTATCAACGCTCTTCTCTGCCCAGTGATTTACGGTATTGATGGGGTCAGTGTTATCTGGAATAATGTTGTCTTTATGTGGTGGTATAGAAAGTGAATGCATAATAACGATGCTACACCCACTGCTAGCAATTGCTTTTAAGGTATTATCATCTAGATCTCCTTTAACATCATTCATCCAAGCAATGTTATAATATTCCAAAGCTTTTAAAATAACATCCGGCCAGAAACTATCAATACTGACTTTAATATCGCCAGCTTTCATATAATGATTAAGATTATCAAGTACTGGTTTTAACCGTGCATATTCTTCCTCTGGGGTCCGCATCGAAGACCCAGGCCTTGTTGATTGAGCACCAAGATCAACTACGCTTGCACCATCTGATACCAGTTGCAATGCCTGTTTAGTTGCTTGATCTGCATCATAATAAAGACCACCATCTGAAAATGAATCAGGAGTAATGTTAACAATCCCGACAAACTTTGGTGAAAGCGTAAAACTCTTTAAAAAGCAGTCTTGAATGCCAGGAGTATTACGAGCAACAGTACCAAACGTTTTGTTGGTCGTTGGAATATTACCCATGGGACTGAGCATTGCCATCAAGTGAAGCAGAAATGGTCTGTTCAACAATTCTGGGTGAGGAACCTTAAGGTAGGGTGTATCGAGCGTTAGATCGTCCCATAATAAAATATCCAAGTCGATAATACGAGGTGCCCACTTTTCATGAATCTGTGGACGGCCAATGTCACATTCGATTTGTTTTAGGCCTTTTAATAGCTCTTCAGGAGAAGCAAGACAACTTCCATACACAACCATATTAAGAAATGGCTTGTCCCACTCAGTTGGAGCACCATTTGGTAAAATAGCCTTAGTTTCTAGAATAACTGAAGACTTTAAATCTTTAAAATAGCGCTCCTTTAATAACTGAGCAGCCTTTTGTAAATTAGAAAGGCGATTCCCTATATTTGAGCCAATAGAGATATAAATCATTAGCTATCTTCCTGCTCTTGCAATGCATTGCAATAGGTAAAGAGAACACCCCCATGCACATCGGGAACGGGCGGTGCAACTTTGTGAGTAGTCACTCTTATAGAAAAAATAATATGCCTTTTCTGCGTCAAAAGGTTACTAATGGTTACATATACATCATGAGTGAAATGCTCGATTAAATTGAATTGCTTGCTTCGAGCAAGTGATTGTATATTCTGCACTACTTCCAGATAGCAGATAGTATCTTCAAGCTGATCAGTTATAAACCCTACAGGAGGAGACTTAAAGGAAAAATCAACATTAATACTCACTAATTGGGAATGAAACTTTTCTTTTGCACTACATCCTAAATGAACCCAAAGCCGTAAATCAGATATAAGAAGATTACATGCAGACATTACACCACTGAGTTTAATTTACTTACAACTAATGACACACGTTAGCATTCATCATTCCATTAAGAAAACCCCATAAAAGTTTTGCTCCTTTTTTAGCACCTTGCATAACTTTTCCTTGTTCTTCTTCATTTAAATCCGCAATAAGGTTTGCGCACTCCTCAGAGTGCCATTCATCAGCATCCATGTGAACAGTAAAAAATTGGAGAGAACGCTCATCACCTATTGAATAGTGCTTTTTCAGACCTTCAATTTTAGACTTAGAAACCTCTGGAGTTTGACGTTCATAAGCATAAAGAGCACCCAAGCCGGAAGCAAAGTCTAATCGTACAATATCAAAGTAACCATCGACTAATTCTCGTGTCTCTTTAATCTGTGCATCTTCACGAAGATCGGACCGTGAGACACCAAGCCCTTCAGCAAAACGTTGCCATAACTCTGGATGATTCTCATTGCCTTGCTCTTCTTCTATTAAGTTACCAAGCAAAACTTGTCGCATTTTCAGATTTGGGCACAAAGAATGTATACCACTGATATAACGAGGAAATGCAGCAACATGATGATAATATTCCTTAGCATAAACTTGTAGAGCTTCAAGACTCAATTTTCCTTCATTCCAGGATTGATAAAACTGATGTTTTAATAAATGCAAATCATCTAATTCTCTATTAAGTAATTGAACGAACGCTATAATAACTCCTTAAGTTAACACAAAACTATTCCAGACTATTCATAAATTCACCAGGTGTCAAGAGACATAATGCCGATTTTCACTAGATCTCTCGTATAACAAACCAGTTTTGGCAGCGTATATCACCCAATAGAAACAAAAAAAACTACTTGACAAATTCTTTCAACCCCCTTATTATAAGATTGAAGCTATTTGTTTATCTTCGCAATCTGTGCAGGTTAATGACAAAAAACTTAGGGTATTTGGCGTCTCATGTTTAAATTTTTGCACTATGTGCACCTCATGTCTTTTTAAAACTTCTGGTTTTCAAGCTGAAACGCGCTTATAAGTTGTTTAAGACAGTATAGAACGTCAAATAGACAAGGGAGAATTTGAATACTAGCTGCCTCAGAGTTTTTTTGCCTTTTTTTCCGCTCAGTAAATTTCTTAACGTTTACAGTTTGGGTTATTTGCATTTAAAAGTAGCTGAATCGTAGCGTTGAGAATAAAAACGCCGATTGAGGTACATATAAATAATTAGCCACCGACTGGGGCTTTTTTTGCCTTTTTTTCTGCTTAGCTTAGGTTATGCAGGAGATTTATTATCTTCTCAGCAACCTATCACGTGCTGCATTTAACTTTTGTGCAAAATATTCTGAGCCTCCTTTATCTGGGTGAACTAACTTCATTAAATTTTGATACGCTTTATTGATTTCGTTTTTGCTTGCTTCAGAATTTAGCCCCAATATTTTTAGTGCCTCATCTGTGGACATATTATCACCGGCTTCATTTTTAGTATAACTTCTACTGCCGTTGAATTCATTCAAAAATCTACTCAATATAGAATTCATCATGAAACTTATGTTATTTTTTTTTGTCAGGAAGAGAAAAAATACAACAACGCTAGGCAAGACAAAAGTAATTACTATGAATATCAAAAAAAGAAAAAAGATGAATGACATGTATATTTTTTTATCATTTTGTGATTAAATAGTAACAATTATAATCGTCATGGTAAACAACATGTTCATTCAAATTGAAGAAACACCAAACCCAAACACGCTAAAATTTCTTCCTGGGTTTGCAATTTTAAGCGAAGGAGAAACGGCTGATTTTTCAAATACGGATGAAATAAAAAATTCTAAACTAGCAGCAAACCTTTTTCAAATAGAACATGTGATGAGAGTATTTTTTGGTCATGATTTTATTTCAGTTACAAAACCAGATGGTATTAATTGGGACATATTAAAAGTGGAAATTTTAACTACAATTATGGATCACTTTACTTCTGGTGAGAAAGCACTGGATAAGGAAGGGGTGAATAATAATATACCAGACGAAGAATTTTTTGATGAAAATGATATAGAAACTGTAAACAGGATAAAAGAGTTGATGGAAAGCTATATTAAACCTGCAGTTGCTCAAGATGGTGGTGATATCAAATTTCGTGGCTATAAAGACGGAATAGTTTACGTTGAGTTGCAAGGAGCTTGTTCTGGATGTCCAAGTGCTGCAGTTACTCTCAAGCAAGGAGTGCAAAATATGCTGTGCTACCACATATCAGAAGTTTCGGGTATAGAGACTATACTATGATTAATCAAACAGTTAGAGGAACAAAAGATCTTCTGTTTGACGAATGGCATAGGTTTAAATATGTTCAACAAACAGCGAGTGAAATTTCAAGTTTATATGGCTTTTTGCCTGCTGAAACTCCAATATTTGAATATACAGAAGTCTTCACAAAAACTTTAGGTGATAGCTCAGATATCATCAATAAAGAGATGTATACCTTTAATGATAAAGGAGGTAAGAGCATAACTTTACGTCCTGAGTTCACCGCAGCAGTTGTCAGGCTTTTGATTGAAAAAAAACTGCAAACACCAATAAAATTATTCTCGACAGGACCTGCATTTCGCTATGAAAGACCGCAAAAGGGAAGGCAAAGACAATTTCATCAGATAAACTTTGAAGCTTTCGGCATAGAAGATCCAAAAGCCGATATTGAATTGATTACGCTTGCTCAGCATCTATTAACTGAATTTGGTATCGATAAAAATGTAAGGCTGGAAATTAATTCTTTGGGTGATGGTGAAACAATAAGTAAGTATAGAGAAGCCTTGATATCATATTTTAAAAAGTTTCAAAACAACTTATCAGAAGATAGCCAAAATCGATTGATTAAGAACCCACTCAGAATATTAGATTCCAAAGACAAGACAGATAAAGAGATAATTTCTGGCGCACCTAAAATCAGTGACTATTATACAAAAGAGTCCTTGAGTTTCTTTGAGCAAATACTAAATGGATTAACAATTCTTGATATACCTTATACTGTAAATGATAAATTGGTCCGAGGTTTGGATTATTACTGCCACACAGTGTTTGAATTTGTCACAGAAGATTTAGGTAGCCAAGGAGCAGTTTTTGCAGGGGGAAGATATGATAACCTAGTATCTTCAGTAGGTGGGAAGCATACTCTGGCAATAGGATTTGCAGGAGGTATTGAGCGCATAATGGAACTAGCCAACTGTTCCGTGAAAGAAGAAAGAGCCGTTTATCTAATTCCTATTGGCAAAGAGGCTGAAGAGTATGCTCTAGCACTTGCGAATGAGCTGCGCAGAAATGGTTTATATGTAATCTATGAGTATAGCGGAACTCTCAAAACCCGAATGAAAAAAGCAAATCAAGCGGATGCTAAAGTTGCACTTATTTTTGGTGATGAAGAACTGAGCAGCAAAACTTTAAAGGTCAAAGATATGGATTTGGGTGAAGAAAAAACGGTTGCCCGTAGTAATATAATAAAAAGCATTCATCAAGTGTATGGCAGGAACCGCAAGAGCAGGTTTTGTTAGGTCGCTCTTCTCCACCCGCAGTCACAAACGCTTGTATCTATTCAAGGGCGTGGTGAATATTGAAGCAAAAGCGGTGTCATGTAAGTAGCTCTTTCTTCTGTCACCCAAGTAGCTGACACTGGGACCCAGGATACTGCTTTAATCATAAATATTTAAAAAATTTACCACACGAGAAAAAAAGGCAAAGAAGTCCCGAGTGGCGAGTTTTGACTCCATAATATTTTAAATTGGCGCTATAATAATTTACTGACGCTTAGTTTAAGCGCGATTTGGCTGAATGTAGAAAAAATGAAAAAGACATGCAGCCGCTATAATTTGATACAATTCGCCAAAAAATACCCTGAGTTTTTTACTGAATTTTGTCATTGAGCCTGCAGATCAAAAACAAGTTTTGAGTCAGAAATACCCTT
>JAITFM010000093.1 GCA_031281335.1 Rickettsiales bacterium
CAAAACTTGAGGATGTAGAAGATTTCAATAAAGAGGAAAAATTAGAACATGAGTTGTTTTCGCTGGGATTTTACTTAACTAATCACCCACTTGAGAAATTTAGGACTCTTTTGAGAAAATTAGATATTGGATTTATCGGAGAGAGTAAGACAATAAAAACTGCTGGCGTAATATTAAATGCACGTATGAGAACTTCAGAGCGCGGAAGATTTGTTATACTCATGCTTTCTGATCCCCATAATGTTTCTGAAATAGCATTCTATAATAATGAAATAATAGAGGAGAAAAGAAATTTATTTTCGCCCGGAACATTTGTGATAGTTGATCTTGAGGCTTCGGAGAATACGACAAGACTAGCAGGAAAAGATATATCTGAATTTACGGAAAGGATCACTTCTGTGATGAAGAGGTTAGTGTTAACTGGATGTGCGGATTCACAAACAGCTGCTATGGAATTAAGTTCGGTACTGAAAGGTGGAGGCAGAACCAAAATCATGCTGGAACTTCTGCTTGAAAAGCATAAAGTGAGTATCTTGTTACCAGGTGCATATTCAATCACCCCTCAAGCTGTTTGTGAGATATCCAATTTAAGCTGGATTAAAGGCATAGAAATTGATACAAATAGCTTGCTTATATAAAAAAGCTTTATATAATGAAATATTTAATTGGTATTAAAGGAGAGTATAGTGAATCTTTATGAATTTACTTTTATAGCACAACAGGGCTTATTGCAGCAAGAAGTAGAAGAAATGGTCCAAGAGCTAGGTGTTTTATTGAAGAACATTAAAGCAGATATTATGCTTCAGCAAATCAAGAACATTCTAAAAGAAGGAAATGACAAGCCCGCGAAACAGGAGTCAGAGGTGCGTGCTAAAAACATTCAAGAAAGTTTAGTTGGTTATTCTAATTTTTTGGAGGGTTTTGCAAAAATTCTATGGGTCGAATTAGAAAAAGATCTTTCAAACTTGAAAGAAGTGAAGTTGCAAATTAACAAAGAATTGAAAAATGACCTGGAAGGTCTGGGAATAACACAAGATTTTATAAAACTTCCAGAGGGTGGTAAGCAAATTGCTAAGAGCACATTTGTTCGCAACACAATAAATACTTTAAAAGAAAATATTTCAGAGCATCTAATGAAGCTTTTTCAGGAGGTTTTAACAAGTTCCAAAGTAACAGATCAAAATCAATTGAGTAAAGCATTAGAGGCGCTTTTAGGAAGTGTTGAAGCTTCAGGATTGATAAAGTATGAATATTGGGGTCTATTAGACTTTGCGTATCCGATAAATAAGATGAAGAGTGGTCATTATTCTATAATGTGCGTGAGTTCTACTTCGAGTATTATGGATGAATTTGTGCGTAGAGTAAAGCTTAACGAAAATATCATTCGCCACTTGTCTGTTCGGGTTAATAAATTTTTTGAAGGTAAATCTCATATGATGAATAAACAAATTGAGGAGCAAAGCGCATAATGACAAAAAGACGAAGTAATTTTAATGATTCTTATGTATCTGTAAATAACAGGACTGGGTTTAGGCGTTCTAAAGTTTGTCCTCTTGCTGCGCTGGGAGATGAGGAAATAGATTATAAGAATACGGATTTATTATCCAAATATGTCTCTGACTATGGTAGAATATTACCTAGAAGATTAACAGGTGTGTGTGCAAAAAAGCAGAGGAATTTGCGCTTAGAAATCATAAGGGCACGTTTTTTATCTCGTCTTCCTTACTGTACTAAAAAAGTTTAGGTAATTTATGTTAGTAATTTTAAAGGAAAATATAAGGACTCTTGGTAAGTTAGGCGAAATTGTGAAGGTAAAGCCTGGCTATGCACGCAATTTTCTTTTTCCACAAAAGAAGGCGGTTAAAGCTACTAAGGAGAGTATAGCAAAACTGGAAGAGCAGCGTTCCTTTTTAGAAGAGGAGAACATAAGAAAATTGAATTTGGCAAAAGAGCTAGCAGCGTCTCTTGCTGGTAAGTTTGTGGTGTTAGTAAAGCAAGCTTCCGAGGATGGCAAAATTTTTGGTTCTGTAACAACAAGAGAAATTGCGAAATCTTTGCTGCAGGAGTGTAAAATTGATCACCGTAAAATATCCTTTAATGGAGTAAAAATAAGAAATTTAGGTGAGTATCAAGTGGATATAGAACTTCACAGTGAAGTAGTGGTACCAATCACTGTTCATGTTGTGAGGTCAGAAACAGATGCGCATGAGTTAAGACAGGTAAAGTTGCAAAGCCAAAAATCACAGCAACAAGAGAGTCGGGCTGCAGAGCAAGAAGATATAAACGGTAAGTAACTCCTTTCTTGTCATCCCGATCCAAGTAGCTGACACTTGAAGTTGTTTGCGCTGCTTTATCTTTTCTCGAATGAACCATTACTAATTCATTAACATATCCTATTAAAAGCTTAGACAATACAATCATTGATCAAGCCATAAAATAATGAGTCAATCAGTAAATTTTTCGTTAAAGGTGTAGGCCAAAAACCGCTCTGGGCAAAGTTTTGCGGGTGGGTTTTGCAGCAAGCAAAAATGTGTTTGCATAATGTCCCATAGCAGGCTATAATAAACACAATATCAAATACTTAACGCGGAAAAAGGAAAAGTAATAGCTGAGGAAAAATCAATGCTCACAAGGATAGATTTAAAGAGGCAGATGTTAAAACAGGTTGAAAATCTCGAAATAAATAGAGAAGATATTATTAAAAGGTTGTACAGTGTATGATATAATATACATAACATAAAACTTTATAAAAGTTTATTGACAACTTTACAATTAAGACTTATTAAATGTTTGATGCTGTAGAATTGAACTAATAAAATGTTAAAGGAGCAAAAATGGTGAAGGATTTTCCAAAAGATAGCGGTAATTTAAGCGATAGCTCAATCTACAAGGCACGCATCAGGGAACAAGACATAGCTGCAAATCAAAAGCTCCAAGAGATTCAAGGAGCTGTAGACGAGTTTGCTAGACAGGCAATTATTAATAAGCTGAAGCAAGCAGAGGTCGAGCACGAGAAACTTAAACTCGAGTTTGAGCAGGAAGCTTCTGGCAGAGTTAATAACATCCTATCCTATGTCGAACTGAATGCTGCAGAAAATGAGGAAAATTTTACAAGTGGTATAGATGGTTTGCTGGCGAAGCTTTTTAAATTTTTCAACTTCATGGATAGCGAGCTTGGAGTAGAGACAGATCCGCAAATCTACAGAATGGTAAAGGATCGGGAAGAAAAGGAAACTTGGCTTGCTGCGATAATAAAGTTTTTACGGGATAAATTTAATAAACTAATCAAGACAATCTTCTCTCGCGATTTGAGTTTCGGCGAGCGAGTTGATAAGGAGATAGAAAAATTATTTGAGAGATTGTTCGGTGGTGGTCTATTCAAGGAAGAGGAAGCAGTAATATTGGAGCGTCTCGAGGCTCTTCGTGATCTGAAATTAAAGCTTCAAATGTTTGTGGTTGGCTCAATTATTACGATGTTTGCCGAGCTCTTTTCAGTTA
>JAITFM010000083.1 GCA_031281335.1 Rickettsiales bacterium
CAGAATGCAAGAAGCAGGACTCAAAGTCAAACTTAGCAAACCAATTGTCATCTACAGAGAAACCATAAGTCACGACTACAAAGGACCAGCAGTCATGGGTAAAAGCCCCAACAAACACAATAAACTCTGGATAACCATAGAAAAACTCGACAATGACACCATAGAAGCAATAAAATCAGAAAAAATCACAGACATGCAAAACAAAGACGAAAGAGCCAAAGTCCTCAAATCCCTAGGGTGGGCACCAGACGAAGCAAAAGGTGCAGTAGCAATAGAAGAAAACAACATTCTAGTCAACCGCATACACGGACGCCAATACGTAGAAGAAATCATTGACCACATAAAAACCGGCTTCCGCGAAGCAGTACACACCTCACCACTAGCAAAAGAACCAGCATACGGCCTAAAAATAAACCTAGAAGATATCACACTACACGAAGACCCAGTACACAGAGGCACAGCAAAAGCCATACCAATGACCTGGAGACCAATATACTGCGTTATCCTACTTAGCAATCCAAAACTACTTGAACCACTCATCAGCTTTGAATGCAAAGTTCCATCAGAATTCGTCAGTAGCGTAATCACACTTGTCAATAAACGCCGCGGCAAAATCATAGACATGCCATCAGAAGAAGACATGATCACTGTAAAAGCCGAAATGCCAGTATCCGAAAGCTTTGGTATTGCAGACGAACTTAGAAGCTCAACACAAGGTCGCGCTTTCTGGGCAACACAATTCAGCCGATGGGCACCAGTTCCAGAACAAATGCAAGAAGAGACAATCAAAAAAATCCGCGAACGAAGAGGCTTACCAGTAGTTCCACCAAAACCAGAAGAATACTTCGAAAGCGAATAAACACCCTTTTTCCCTTCCCCTCCCAATATTTATTTTCATTTTTTTTTAAAAAAAAATATTTAATACAAAAACGTTATTCAAATATCCACTCGAATCGACAGCTTCAACCAAATTATCTAACATTAACTGATGTTTTATTTGATATAGAGTAAACATTTATGCGTTTTAGGGAGAAAGTTAAAATTTCTCTAACGGTTTAAAGATGATGGAGATATAATAATGGTGAAAGCACAAAAAAAGTGTAAAGTTGCTTGGGGAATAACTGGTGGTGGCGATAAAATCGCTGAGATTGTTAAAATAATGCTTGACCTTAAAAAGCAGTATGAACATGAAGTGGAGATTCATGTTTTTGTTTCTAAAAATGGGGAGACTATGCTTAGGTTTTATAGGCAGTTTGAAGTTTTGAAGGCAGAGTTTTCGCATTTTACTGTTGAGATGAATCCTAATGCACCCTTCTTAGCATCTTGGTTGCAAAGTGGTAGGTATGATTTTTTCTTTGTGGCTCCAACGTCTTCTAATACTGTTGCTAAGATTGCTAATAGTATTGGAGATACATTGATCACTAACTCTGTTATAATGAGTTTGAAGGCTTTTGGTACTGTGTATCTTTTTCCTACAGATTATAGAGAGAGTATAGTTGAAACTGTTGTGCCTAATGGTAAAACTATAAAGATTCAGGTTCGTAAAGAAGAGGCTGATCAGATACGTAGACTCGAGCAGATGGAGGGTATGCATGTATTTGATACGCCTGAGAAAATTCGAGCTGTATTTGAAGAGCGTTACAACAAACAGTAATAATTTTTCTTTTTCCTTTTTTTGAAAGTAGACGTTGAGTTTGTTTATCATCATTAAATGTTGCTATAGTCAAAGTTTGTTAAAGTAGCAACAGGTGGAGCATTATTAATATTTCTTAGATTACGAGGAGAGTGTGGGAGGGTGAGGGTTGATATGAATGGATGGTGTGTATATATTATTTAGGGGTGTATGTACCCTCCCACAAAATTGTTTATGTTATTGTGTTATAAAAATGAATCTATCTAAGTGTACATATAGTTCATTGAAAGATGTATGGCAATATAATGTTGTTTTTAATTATAGTTGAATATTTGACTTAAATTTTTTATAATGTTTATTTGTAGTGTAATAGTTTTTGAGGTATAATTATTAATGTTTATTTGAGGAGCATTGCATAGTGTATATGTTTTATTGTGTAGGGATGAAAATGTTAATTAACAAAATTTTTTAACAGTATAGTAAGTGTAAGTGTATGTCTAAGAATTTGCCATATTGGTTTATTAGAGAAGGGGATAAGCTTATTCAGTGTAGTAAAGCAGATTTTGATAAGGCAATTTGTGAATGTAAAAGTGTTAAATATCGTACTTATGCTAATAAACGAGCTGAACAGATTGCTGAAGCTCTAGAAGCATCCCGTATGAAGCTATTAAATGATCCTCAAACGGCAACGAAATTTAGACAAGTTTTAACAAACCCAAAAAATGTTGTTCAGGTTCAAATTATTGATGTTGATGATCCAGAATTTTGGAATAAGGAGTCAAGACAACAAAAATATCAGACAGCATTAAAAGAGAAGTAGATAAAACAAGTATGTAGATAGCGTCTTATTTGACAATACAGATTATCTGGTATTACAATTGAGCACTGTTTGTGGTTTTTATTAATACTATTCAGCATGGTTTTTGTGCTAGTCTATGAGTTGTTGTATGTTGTTTTTTGCAGTATTTTTGGGCAGTATTTAAGCTGGCAAGAGTTATTTTTGGCTATTTTTTCTTACATTTTTCTGTTTTAGGGCTAGTGCTAACTAGTTGTTTAGTGTAAAAATTTAAATGTTAAATTAAAAACGGTTAAAATGTTGGTAATAATTTTTAGCGTAACTTGGTGAACAGGCTTTTATCTTTTCTTGTCTTCATCAGCTAAAAGTAAGGTGAATGTAAAGTGGGTAATCCTTTCAAGTTGAATAAAGATAAAAAAGAAAATGTAGTGTCAAAAATTTTGAATGTAACAAAGCCGCAGGAGAGTGTAAAGGAGCAGATTGTAAGTGTTACCCAACGTCTTGATGCACAAGCAAGAACTCTTGAGGCGGCTGTTAAGCGGTTTGAGATGCGTGATACTGAAATGTTTAGAAAAGTAGTGCATGCTATGGAAAAGAGGGAGCAGGCGCGGGCAAATATTTACGCTACGGAGCTGGGGGAAATTCGTAAGGTAGAAAAGATGCTCTCTCATGCGTCTTTAGCTTTGCAGAGTGTATCTATACGGTTAAATACTGTTTCTGAAATGGGTGATTTAGTAACTCTTTTAAGTCCAGCTAAGACTGTGTTAAATGGTGTAGGTTCAGAAATGTTTAGTATAATGCCTGAGGCAAGTAAGGAGTTGGAAAATATTGGCGATATACTTTCAGAGATATGTTCTACAACCAGTAGTCAGTATATAGATAACTCTGTATGTGTTCAAGCGGCAAATGAGGAGGCAATTAAAATTCTTGAAGAAGCAGAAATTGCTGCAGAGAATAAACTAAAAGACAAGCTGCCAGAAATTTCATCGGCTACTATATACAATAGTAATAATATAAAAAATATACGAAGGACTTTAGAAGCATAACCCTTGGGCATGCTTACCTTCTTTTTATAGGCTTTTTTTATTCTACTAATTTAAAGTATGATTTTAGCATATCTTCCATACTATAGAAACCATTGGCTCTATTGATAAGGCTCTTAGCGGCAAATAACGCGCCAGTACCGAAGGCTTCCCTAGATATTGACTCATGAGTCAACCGCACGGTTTGATATGGAAAACCAAATATTATTTCATGTCTACCAACGATACCTCCGGCTCTGACAGATTTAATATCGTTATGGGACAGCGAGAGGAATTGAGAAATTTTTATAGCTGTGCCAGAAATTTCTTGTTTATTTTTAAAATGCTCTTCAATTAACTCTATATCCGTATAGGGCGCAATAGATTTAAGAACTTGAGCAGCTATCATCAAAAAATTGATACCTATAGTAATATTAGGAGACCAAAGAACCCTTGTTTTCTCAGATAACTTTTTCAAAAAAGCGATTGTAGAATCAGGATAAGAAGATATAGCAGTAACAATAATTATCCCTCGCTCAGCAGCATCCGATCCATATTCTAAAACAGCCTCTGCAGAAGAAAAATCTATTATAGCATCCACAGGATGTTTCTCAAAAAGCTCAAAATAACTACACTCATCTTTAGCATAAATAACACCCTGCGTATCATCTATAATTCCAAGAAACTCGGGAACAGAACGGTGCTGAAGATTTGTAGACTTTCTTAAAACCCAACAAAGATCAGTTTCCTCACTCTGCAACAACACCGTTGCAACAGCCTTACCTGTTTTACCAAAACCAAAAAGACCAACTCTCATCTTTAACACTCTTATATTTTACAGTCATACACTATATAACTTT
>JAITFM010000036.1 GCA_031281335.1 Rickettsiales bacterium
AGTATGAGATTTTAATGTTTCCAGAAGCACATCACAATGACCAAGTCGACAGCATCGTGCAATATCTGCAGTGGATGAGAGAAAGTACCTCTTGGGTCGCAGCTATACGAACATTGTGATTTGAGCCTGACAGGAGCCAGTGTCGGCTACTTGGATGACAAGCTACTTGGTGTATTTTCGTATCCTAGCTAAGGTACTTTTTGGCCGCTTATAGATAAACTATAGGTACTTCGTTTTTTGTAAACTTTCTCTGTCTTTGGTAATTTGTTTTAACATAGATAAAATAAACTGTGTATTTTTTTTAATAAATTGACTATGCTAAAAACATGCAAAAACGCTACGTAACTGTTTATCTTATATTACTTCTTATAGTTGGCACACTATTTTTAGTGCGCCCTATGATTTTTCCATGCTTAATATCTATCGTTGTTGCATATTTATTTAATCCGCTAGTAGTGAAGTTTGAGGAGTGTAGAATACCACGCCTATATTCTGTAATTTTTATAATACTTGTCCTGCTGATGATTTTTGTATTAGCTGTTACATTTGTTTTACCTATTATATACGTTCAAATCACCTCGATATTGAATTTTTTAGTCAGTAAAGCACCTTCGTTAAACCTCAAAGTTATTCCATCTGTGTTAGAATTTCTCAATATAAAAACAGAAGATGGTTTGCTTGATCACTTATCTGAAAGTCTAGCAAAAAATTACGGCGATTGTATATCTTATTTCGTAAATGCCTTCGATATTACCAGTAATTTTATAATCCAGGTGTTAAGCTCGAGCTTTAGCTTGATTCATACAGTATCATTAGTGGTGATTACTCCGGTGATGTTCTTTTATGTATTGCGTGATTGGCCTTTGATTGTAGCAAAAGTTAGTAGATTAGTCCCTGTTCCTTATAGGGAAAAAGTTGCAGATTATTTTTCAAAAGTGGATTTCATTGTATCTAACTACCTAAAAGGACAGGCAAATGTGTGCATTTTTATGATGATTTTTTACTCTGTAGGCCTTAGTATAGTCGGGCTAAGACATTTTGTTGCTATTGGAATTTTGTCAGGAACACTAACATTTATACCTTATATAGGGCCATTATTATATACTATCATTGGGTTTTTGAGCGCTGTTACTCAATTCAGTGGATGGTTTGAAAGCACTGCTGTTTTAATATTATTTGGTGTTGGACAGTTGATAGATGCAAATATACTGGTTCCTTTATTGGTAGGAAAAAAGATTCATATACATCCAGCTGTAATTATTCTTGGAGTTACCATATGTGCTTCATATTTTGGATTTATAGGTATATTACTTTTTGTTCCAATAATAGCAATGTTTTATGTATCAGTGGAATGTATAACCGATAAATATCTTAAAAGTGAGTTTTATAGAAATGGCTAACAGGTTTTTTGTATCGTAATAAGGAGAGGGAATACCTGATGTACTCAAGGAGAGTAAGTAAATTTTGACGTAAAAGTTACCGCCAGGAACACAAAATGTCTAGTGTGCAATTAAATTTATTTAACAACAATCAAGCTGATTATAGCCGGCAAAACTTCATCATCTTGGATGAAAATAAACATGTGTACCACTCAGTCATTGATGATTTATCTTGGAAATGTCTGATTCTTTTTGGGCCTAAAAGTTCTGGTAAAACTCATCTTGCTCACATTTGGCAATCGATGAACGATGCAATCTTTATCAATGTGAACAATTTTATAAGCGAGATTAGATATAGCAACGCTTTTATTTTAGAAGATATACAAAACGTTCAAGATGAAGCAATGTTACTGCATTGTTATAACTACATGAAAGAAAATAACAAGAGATTGCTTATTACTTCTTCAACTTTACCAAACAAGCTTAATTTTAAGTTGAAAGATTTAAGTTCTCGCATATTATCAACCATCAGCATAAAAATTCCATCAGCGAGTGAGGAATTGTTAAGGATTATGTTGATGAAACAATTCTCAGACAAACAGTTGAAAGTTGATTTGAAAGTGATTGATTACATTTTGGCAAGGGTGGAGCGTTCTTTTTACAGCATTAGTGAAATTATAGAAAAGATAGATGATGAATCTATGGGATCAAATGTTACCCTTTCTTTTATTAGCGCTTTATTGAAAAGAGATACTATGTGATTTCTTCTTTTAACAGAGCATATATACTAAAAATTTATTAACATCTGTAGCATTAGTACAAGAGTCACCGCTTAGTTGTGCTAGCGCTATAAAGACATTATAATGGATATAAGTAGATACGACCAAGAAGTGGTATATTATAGCAAAACTCACTTTACAGGATGCTTTCTGCAGATTTGATGTTATAATTTAACTATGGTAAGAGTAAGATCAAATCTAAAAAAAAAATTAAGACGAAGGTTTATTATACTTATTCTATTGGTAAATGTTTTATTTATTTCATATTTTTTATTAAGAAATACGAGTGACATTTCCAATCAAACTATAGTCAAAGAAATAAATATAGGGGCTGATAATGAAAAGAGAGCAGTTACAGAATAAAAAAGAGAATCTTTACATAACATATTACATAGATACTTTGGTGTCAGAAAGGTCTGCTACGCAAAATACTTTAGAAAGTTACCGTTCAGATTTACGTCAACTTGAAGATTTTTTGTTGGAAAGCGGTACTACTTTAGTCAATGTAAGCAAAACTAATATTAAAGATTATGTGAAATCTCTATGCACACAAAAGAAATATAAAAGTAGTTCTGTATCAAGAAAGATATCTGCTATGAAAAATTTTTATAAGTACTTATTTAATGATGGAATAATAGATTTCAATCCAGCTCCAGCTAATGATGATGAATTGAAAAATCCAAAAGTTTCTCGCCCTTTGCCAAAATATTTGAGCGTCAAAGAAATGCTCTTGTTAATGGATGCAGTCAGAAAATCAGCGAGCGAATCGAATAAAGAAATAAACGGTAGAAGGTTATGCGCTATTTTAGACATACTTTACTCTTCCGGCATGCGTATTTCTGAACTGATTAATATGAAGTTATGTGAGGTGTCACACTTAGCAAACAGTAATGACAAAGAAAGTTATATAATAATAAAAGGAAAAAGTGGTAAAGAGAGGCAAATTCTTTTTAATGAACAAGCGCTGCGAAGCCTTAGAAATTATTTATCAGTTCGTAACAATCTGATTCCTGACGGACAGGAGTCTGATTGGTTGTTTCCAGGTAATAGACCTAATAAGCCGATTACTAGGCAGAGAATCGGTCAATTAATTAAGGAATTAGCAAGAAAATGCAATATTGATGAAAACAAAATCTCTCCACATGTGATTAGACATTCTTTTGCTACCCATCTACTGGATAGTGGAGCAAGTATTGTGCTGATACAAAAAGTTCTTGGTCATACTAGCCTTTCTACAACACAAATATATACTCATGTTGCTAACAAAAAATTGAAGGACAAATTAGCTGACTCACATCCTATCACTCAGACAATCAATAGTTAAACTTATTGTTTTTAATTTGCAGTAGAGATAAACTCAAGTAAGTTTATCTAAGTTTATGATTTCAGGCTTATTATTTAATTTTTTTCTTATATTATGGGAGGTGCTTTATACTTCAATTGCTCTTCCTATACTCTTCTTTCCTGCACGCATAATAGCTATTTTCCTTGCCTACTCAGTAAAGGTTGTATTATTCATGCTGCGTTTACTGTGTGGAGTTGAATACGCAATTAAGGGGATAGAAAACATTCCAAAGCAGCCATTTATAATTGCTTCTAAGCACCAATCTCCGTTTGAAACATTTATTTTTATACTTTTATTTAGAAACGCAGTTTTTATTTTAAAACGTGAACTGAAGTGGATTCCATTTATTGGTTTGCACCTCATGGCGCTTAGGATGATTTTTATTAACCGCTTGGATGGTATCAGCTCTATACGCTATATCGTTAAGTTAGCTAAGATGCGTATAAAAGAAAATAGAAGCATAATAATATTTCCTGAAGGCACTAGAACAGCTGCAAAACAAAAAGCAAAATATCGACCAGGTGTTGCGGCTTTATATAGCGTATTATCTGTTCCTGTATTACCAGTTGCTTTAAATACCGGTTTATTTTGGCCAAAGAGTATACTTTCTATAAGAAAAAATCCAGGAAAGGCAATAATAGAGATATTACCTCCTATATACCCTGGGTTAAGTAGGGATGAATTCTTGAGAGATTTAGAAAAAGCTATTGAAGAGAAAAGTAGCGAATTAGCTGCAGAAAAAACTAGTATTGCAAATTAGTGAAAAAATTCTATAATAGGAAAGAAGTACAGTGTTTTAGGTATTAATATATGGCGAATCATAAGAGTGCTAAAAAAATGATAAAGGTAATAGCGAAGCGCACTTTGATAAATAAAATGCGCAAAAGTAAAACCCGCACTGCTATCAGGAAATTGGTTGATATAATTAAGTCTGGTGATAAAGAAAATGTCATTATAGCATTTCGAAACGCTGAATCTAATTTGCACAAGTGTGTGAATAAAGGTGTTATTCATAAAAACACTGCTGCACGTAAAATAAGTCGCTTAAATGCAAAAGTAAAAGCGTTGATGACTGCTTAGTGTGGTTAATCTAAAGTTAACTAGGTTAATATATACTCCTCGGTTTGTATGCTTTGTATAGAATTTGGGTGACCTAAGTGATGGATGAAAAAGCGTTATTAGAATTAAGCAATGGATTAAAAATTGAGCTACCCATATTAAACGGAACAATAGGTCCTGATGTATTAAATATTAAGGATTTGTACAGGACAACAGGGCTGTTTACTTATGATCCAGGGTTTGTTTCCACAGCTTCGTGTTCTTCCGCAATTACATTCATTGATGGAGATGAAGGAGTTCTTAAGTATAGGGGACATAGTATAGCTGATTTAGCAGAGAATAATAATTTTACTGCTGTAATTTACCTATTACTCTATGGTGAGTTGCCTAATTTAGAGCAACACAAAAAGTTTCTTCTGAAAATAGAGGAATTATCTAAAGTGCCAGAGCAGGTTGTGAACGTAGTTAAAGCATTTCCAAAAACTGCTCATCCTATGTCGATTTTGATTGCATGTTTTGCAAGTTTGTCAGCACTTTACCATGAGAGACATGGCAACAACGTCAATAGTGAAGATCTAGATTTTGGAATTTCTGCAATAGCGCAAGTTCCTGCAATTATTGCAATGATGTACAGGCATATCAACGATCAGGAATTCATCAATGCCAACAATGAATTGAGCTATAGTGAAAATTTCTTAAGGATGATGTTTGGCGATGCTTTTGATAACGATAAAAGTGCCCTTTTCGCAAAAGCTCTGGATAAAATATTCACTCTTCATGCTGACCATGAACAGAATGCTTCTACAGCGGCTGTTAGGTTGGTGGGATCAGCCGGTTCTAGTTTGTTTGCAAGCCTCTCTGCAGGAGTTGCTACACTTTGGGGACCGGCGCATGGCGGAGCTAACGAGGCAGTTATAAATATGCTAAAGGAGATAGAGCAAAGTGGAGATATAGATAAGTTCATTGAAAAAGCTAAAGATGATAAAGATCCATTCAAGTTGATGGGGTTTGGTCATCGTGTTTACAAAAATTATGATCCACGCGCACGCATATCGAAGGACGCCTGTAATGAGGTTTTGGGTAAAATGGAACAAAGTAGTGAACTGCTCAAGATTGCAAAAGGACTTGAAGAAATAGCTTTAAAGGATGAATATTTTGTTGCGCGCAAGCTATATCCGAATGTTGATTTTTACTCAGGTATAATAATGAACGCCATTGATATTCCTTCGAACATGTTCACGCCTATTTTTGCACTTGCAAGAACTACCGGTTGGGTTACTCAGTGGTATGAAATGGCAAATGACAAAGAAACTAAAATCAATAGACCAAGGCAGCTCTATATTGGTAAATAAATCTTTATGAGACCTCTCACATAGTTTCTAGCAGCGCGCTAGGCGTATAACAACTGTCATTTAATAGAAACAAAAAACTACTTGACAACCTTCGCCATTACCCTTATTATAGTATTGAAGCTATTATTTAACTTCCCAATCTGTACAGGTTAAAATGACAAGAAAACTTGTATTTGGCGTACTATTGTTTAATTTTTCGCACTATGTGCACTGCATGTCTTTTTAAAACTTC
>JAITFM010000066.1 GCA_031281335.1 Rickettsiales bacterium
AAGATGCCCGTTATTATTTGTAAAATTAGCGCTATACCAGCCAAAGAACCGAAGTTCCAAGCATAATTTAGGTTTTTTGGCACTTGGTAAGAAGCAATATGCTTTAGAAAAGAAAATATAGGTAATCTATATTCTATCCAACCTAATATGCCTTTTTCTTCTATCGTCGTTTTTTTTTTAGTGTCATCTTGCATAACTTGAAGTTTTGTCTATATCTTTAATTTGTTTATTGTAGCAGCTTATCCTCTATAGACAATAAAAACTTTAAATTCAGATCTCTCGCACAATTGTTTAGCAATAACACACTTTTCGGTGTCATCCTAACTGTATAGCTAGTGCAGCCCTACGTCATAGATCCCGCTAACAGATAGCGGGACCGAGGTAAACTTCATTTATTTTAACCATAGCGATTTAAAAAGCAACACTTATTAGAAAATTAAAAGTTTAATGATTAGCACCACGATTACAAACCACAGTAAAAAATAGATCTTTCGATTTGATCTAACCTTAACCTGGATATTCTCTAGTTTTTGATCAGCTATTAGGTTCAATTTCTTTACAAGGCTGAATACTTCCTGAATTGTCTTTACGGGATAAGAACTTTTTACTCTTTCCCTATAACCTATTTCATTTTTATGTTGATTCTCTGTCCATGCTTCAACTATTTTCCACATATTGATCTCTGGGTAGATTTTTCTACATGTTCCCTCCAGTAAAATCATAGTTTTCTGCAGCAATAACAATTGCGTTTGAACTTTCATATCAAAATCACCAGTTATTTTGAACAATTGAGCAAGTAAACTAGCAAAAGAAATTTTCTGTATAGGCTGTCCTATAATAGGTTCACCTATTGCTCTACACGCTGTAACGAAATTTTTATGATGTGGCGAGACATAGCCAGCTCTAAAATGTACCTTTGCAACGTGATCATAATTCCGATTTAAAAAACCTTTCAGTATCTCTACCACATAATAGCACGTTTCGCGGTCTATTCGGCCCATGATTCCACAATCGAGGGCGACAATATTGTTGTTACTATCGACCATGAGATTTCCAGGGTGCATATCTGCATGAAAGAAACAGTCTCTGTATACTTGATTGCAGAACGATTCTATAAGATCTACAGCTATTTGCTTATGATTATTTAGTTTCTCAACCTCGTATATTGGTGTTGCTTCTATCCATTTCAGCGTTAAAACTTTTTTTGAAGTCCTGCTCCAATCCACTGCAGGTACATAAAAACCTCTGTCGTTTTTTGTGTTCTCCTTTAGCTCCGAAGAATGAGCAGCCTCAAAACGTAGGTCTAGCTCTAATCGGCAAATTTCAGCAAAAGTTTTGACTAACTCGATCGGTCTTAGCCTTTTTGATTGCTCGCTAAATCTTTCTGTAACCTCTGCAAGCCAAAAAAGCGTTTTTATATCCCTTGAAAATGCTCTCTCAATATTTGGCCTTAAAATCTTCACCGCAACTTCTTTACCTTCCGTTGTAGTTGCTTTATGCACTTGAGAAATTGATGCTGCTGCAATTGGCTCTTCAGAAAAGCTTGAGAAAATGTCGCTTAACTTGCAATTAAATTCGCTTTCTATAGTTTTAACTGCTATCTTGTGTGAAAAAGATGGCAGCCTATCACATATCAACAATAAGTTATTTGTTATATCCTCATTTAAAATATCAGTACGTGATGAAATGGATTGTCCGAACTTAATAAACACTGGACCTAATTTTTCAAGAGCACACTTTAGTTTGTAGCCTTGTATCTTGTTTATTGATCCTCTTGAAGGAGTGAGCAGGCGAGGTAATATATTGTAACGAGTCAGCACTGCGGTTATGTACAAAAGGCGCAGAATATTTTGAATCATTTTGCTGCGTAACTGCCAAATATTTCACTCAGAGTTTTATTCTTCATAATTTCACCAGGCTTACCTTGGCAATAGATAGTATTATTTATGCAAATTATATAATCTGAACATGGTACTATGGAGCTTAAGTCATGAGATGTCATAAGAATCGAAACCAGTCGTTTTTTTGCTATCTTACTTATAATATCGTAAAACTTAGCCCGTGCGCTAACGTCCATTGCACTAACTGGCTCATCAAGAATAATTAAGTCAGGCTCTGCGATTAAACAGCGTGCAAGCAGCAATAACTGTGTTTGTCCTGCAGAAATTTCTGACACTTGATTCTTCAAAATGTTGCCGATACCAACCAATTCTATTGCTTTTGTAATAATTGATTGATCTTTCTTCAATTTTGTTGAGAAGCTGTTTAAAAGGAAATATTCAACTGTTATCGGCATCAAATTACTGATGCTAAAATTTTGTGGCATATAACTGATTTTTATATCGTCAGCAAACATGACGCTACCAGTGCAGTTCTTATTTATACCAGCAACTGCCTTTACCAAAGAGGTTTTACCTCCACCATTTGGACCAAGTATAGTAACTACATCTCCCCTCTCTATTGATATATTAATACCATCGAGAACCTTTTTATTGTCATATGCAAGAGCAAGGTTTTCTGTCTTTAGGACACTGCTATTGACATTATTTAACTTTTTGACAAAATTTAATTTTTTCTCAACGTTTTTATGAGACATTTACTGGTTTCTTTTCTATCACTTTTGTTTACACTATATCACAGTACTGCCTTTTCATCCAATTTAAAAATCGTAGCTACAATAAAGCCTATACATTCTTTTGTAGCCTCTGTTACAGATGGAATTTCAAAGCCACACTTGCTTGCCTGTACAGCATCTGCACATGATCATGTGTTAAAGCCATCTGATGCAAGTAATTTGGAATCAAGTGATGTCATATTTTATATTGATGATAATCTAGAAATATTTGTTAAAACCTTCGCTAGAAACAATAAAAAACTTGTGCAGTTATCAAAGGCAGTTAATCTACTTCCTGCTCGACTACATTCATTCTCTAGACATATCATTCATATTCAAGACGAAAAAGACCTACACATTTGGCTTAGTCCTGAAAATGCAAAGAACATGATACTTTCTATAAGTACAACGCTGTCTCGTATAGATAAAGAAAATTCTTATAAGTACAACCAAAACGCAATGAGAGCTATAAAGAAGATAGGCCAAGAAACAGAAAAAATTACGAGAGAATTGAATGACTTTAAAAACAAAAAATACATAGTCACCCACGATGCCTATCAATATTTTGAAAAATATTTTGGCTTAAATCACCCAAGTGCCATTCTTTCTATAGAAGAGGATGCTTACATAGGTATGGGAACTTTAATGAAACTAAGAAAGATGATGAAGGAAGAAAACATTAAATGTATATTTTCCCCTTCACGAGAAGATAGCATAAAACCTAAGACCCTCTCTAATGACGCAAAAATGATAATTCTTGATCCTATTGGGTCGGACATAGAACCTGGAAAAGATGCATATCTCGCTATAATTAACGACATCACGCAAAATTTCAAATCTTGTTTTATTGGATAACAACCCCTCGGTAAAGATTGTAGAATTACGCGTTTATTTCAGTCAATCTAAAGCTGCACTAACTCGCACTCAGCAAAAAAGAAAGCTATTTCCCTACGAGCATTTTCCAAGCTATCTGAGCCATGAACTCTATTTTCACTAATGTCATCGGCAAAATCACCTCTGATTGTGCCCTTATCTGCCTGCTTTGGATCTGTAGCTCCCATGATTTGTCTGTATTTACTTACTGCATTTTCACCGATTAAAACTTGAACTATTACAGGACCAGAGGTCATAAATTCCACTAACTCCCCAAAAAAAGGCCTGTCTTTATGGATTTCATAAAATAGTTCTGCCTGTCTTCTTGTCAGTGACATCATTTTCTGCGCTATAATTTTTAGTCCGGATTTTTCAATGTAGGAGTTTATATTGCCTGTAATGTTATTTCTTACTGCATCAGGTTTTAATATCGAAAGTGTTTTCTCAATTGCCATATTATTTCCTTATATAAGATCGTATATTTATAGATCCATTCTATTGCGAATTTTTATTTCATCAAAGTGGTTTTTTATTTATAGTTAAGGATAAACCATCAAGTAGGTATTGTATGGGTAAATGTTGCAAAAAAAATAATGACATTGCTAAACAACCAGCTAAAACTGAATCTGCTGCTAAAACGTTCGTTAATAATTTAAAATCATCAATTTTTTGTGGAACAAAAGGGTTTTTAACTTTCAGCTTGGCTTTTTTGAGTTATTTGGAATGTAGCTCGCGTCGCAATACGAAATTACAAGAAGGCGCTGCCTTTGCAATGAAAAGGAACACTATTCCATTTTTTGAAATGGCTATCATAACGCCATTTGTTTGTTTTGCACTGCCAGCTATGGTAGGCAGTATGAGTCTTATGCAATGTGCACTTGTATGCGCTGCGTTGATGATTACCACATGTTTTGTTGTGAGAACTTTTCACTTGCGTGAGAAGTTAATGGCAAAAACTACTGACTACAGTAGAGAAACAATAGACACGGAATTTAAGAAGGATTCTATAAAATTCCCTATCTTTGATAAAAACAGAAAACATATTGAGTATAATTCGCCTAACCAAGTAAGTGAGGCAGGTAACGCCTCCTTTCTCGTCGCGTTTTTAGTTTTCCCTCTAAAGGTTCTGCAAAGTTGTATAATGCTATCTTTAGCTGCTATTGAACTTCTTGAAGTAGTGCCAAGTTTTTGCGCTGATCTGATCTTTGATAGAAGCTTTGTATCTACCAAGAGTAACCTGCAGAGATCTGGCTACCTATTGTATGCCAGTGTGAGAAATTTAGTACCTATAACTAAACTCGATGAATGTGTAGCTAATTCTATAGGCACCCCTGGAGCAGCGTGTTGTAAGTGAAAAAAGCAATTGTCTTATTTAACCTTGGCGGGCCCGAGTCACCAGATGCGGTCCGTCCTTTTCTATTCAATCTCTTTTACGACAGAAGAATAATAAATCTACCAAACCCTTTTCGGTTTCTTTTAGCAAAGTTTATATCCGCAAAACGAGAAAATACTGCACGAAAAATATATGAGCAAATTGGAGGCAAATCGCCAATTTTAGGGAACACAAAAATGCAAGCTGAAGCGCTTGAGCAAGAGCTTAATAGATCCGTCTTTTGTCATCCAAGTAGCGTGGAATTGGGATCTAGAAAAAAGAACTGGATTCCAGCGTTACGTGCTGG
>JAITFM010000089.1 GCA_031281335.1 Rickettsiales bacterium
AAAAGGCGCTGACGTATTTATTGGGCTATCTGCAAAGAATGTGTTAAGCGAAGAGATGCTGAAGAGCATGGGTAAAGATCCGATTATTTTTGCTCTTGCTAACCCTGATCCAGAAGTAAGGCCTGAGTTTGCAAAATCCGTAAGGCCAGATGCAATAATCGCAACTGGTAGATCAGATTACAACAACCAAGTCAATAACGTAATGGGATTTCCTTATATGTTCAGAGGAGCGCTTGATGTACATGCAACAACAATAAATAATGAAATGAAAATTGCAGCTGCAGATGCGATAGCAAAGCTTGCTCGTGAGCCAGTGCCTGACGAGATATCTGCAGCTTATGGTGGTCGTAAAATGAGCTATGGATGTGAATACATAATACCTACTCCATTTGACCCAAGATTAATTTCTGTGGTATCTCCTGCCGTTGCAAAAGCTGCAGTGCACTCAGGTGTTGCCAAAAAGGCAATACAAGATTGGGGTAAATATGAAAATCAATTGAAATCTCGTCTTGTGAGTGCTCTCAGCACGCTGAATTCATTGTCTTCACGATAATTCAGTTGCGCAAAGTAATTTTAGATTTATAATAAAAGTATTGTAATTTAAAGTAAATTAATGGTTATCGCAATTCATGAATTAGAGAAAATCATCAAACAATCATTTCCAGGCGCTGATATAGAGGTTAATTATCTTGCTGGAGATAATGACCACTATCATTTGAAAATAACCTCCAAGTGCTTTCTTGGAAAGACAAGGATAGAGCAGCATAAAATGGTATATAAGGCGTTAGAAGGCCAGTCTATACATGCATTGCAGTTAGGAACTAGTGCTTAAAATTAAGGTGAACTTATGAACAATTTTGAACAAATAAAAAAAGATATAACAGAAAATGATGTGGTGCTCTATATGAAAGGCACTTCTGACTTTCCTCAATGCGGATTTTCTGGACTCGTCGTGTCAATTCTCAAAAACTTGAATGTAAAGTTTAAATGCGTCAACGTGCTAGAAAATGATGAAATACGTCAGTCCATAAAAAAGTTTTCTGATTGGCCAACAATTCCACAATTATACATAAAGGAAGAGTTTATTGGCGGCTGTGACATCGTTCGCGAGATGTATGAAAAAGGCGAGCTGCAAAGCTTGCTAAAAGAAAAAAAGATTATGGCAGAGTAAGATTATCAGAAGAATGTTATCCCAAAACGTTTTCCAGCTCTACTGGCCTTTTTTGTGAGTTAAATCACAACATTTGTACGATCAGTAGACCTAAAGCCATACCTTTTTCCTTTCTCCTGACACTAAAATCCATATACTTAGCCTTAGAAACTTCGAAATAAGATGCGATCTAATATTAGGCAATTATTTTGCTATATAAAGCCCAACCTACATTACTTCATTGTAGCTTTTATTGCAGTTTTATTTTCAGCTTTAACGATTCTCCTTTTTGGTAGAGGTTTGAGCAGCATAATTGATTCTGGCGCAGAGCATGACTTTACTACTAAACTAGTAGTTACAATATTTATAGTTTTAGCTGTTTCTCTTACTGCGTTCATTAGATTGTATTTCATTGGCATTGGCAGCGAAAAAGTTATTGCAAGAATGAGATATGACTTATATAGCAATGTTACCGACTTGCAACCAAGTTTCTTTGAGAACACTGGTGTCCAAGATATCATCTCAGCACTAATTACTGATACCTCTGTGTTGCAATCGATAATAAATAGCAGCCTACTCACCATATTGCGAAATTTTGTAATTTTGATTGGTAGTGTTGCCATGTTGTTATATACAGATCTGCATCTAACTGCATATGCGGCTGCGATAATACCCATACTACTTATTATCATGACTTCCCTTGGGAAAAAAGTGCGCAATCACGCACGCTTTGCCCAGAGTAAGCTGAGTGAGCTTGCATCACTTAGTGAGGAAAATTTCAGATCCATAGTAACCATTAAGTCGTTTGTATTAGAGGAAAATGAAAAAATCCGTTTTAAGGAACATCTAAACTCAGTATCAGAATCATACATAAGATTAGTACTCTTGCGCGCTATTTTGGTAACTTTGGTTATCTCATGTGTGATAGGTTCACTGGTCGTTTTAATCTTTTTTGGTATTAAAGAAGTCTTAAATAATAATATAACTATTGGGGAGCTATCTTCATTTGTATTTTATTCAGCGCTTGCAGCAGGAGCTGTAAATAATCTGAGCGATAATATCAGTGACTTACAACGGGGTCTTGGGATAGTAGAGCGTTTATTCGAATTTAAGAATATGAAAAGCTCTATAGCAGATGCTGATGATCCTATAAAAATTTGCAGTGTTCAAAAAGGAATTTCGTTTAACGACATAACGTTTTTTTATGAATCTCGGCCTGGTAAGCCAGCGTTAAATAACGTATCATTTTCCATAGAGGCGGGCCAAGCAGTGTCAATTGTGGGACCATCTGGCAGTGGTAAGAGCACCATTTTAAAGCTTCTGCTCCGTTTTTATGATCCAAGCAAAGGCAGCGTTACTATCGATGGGCATAATATTAAGTCAATTGCGCTAAGTAGTCTCAGGTCATTATTTGGTTTAGTGCCGCAAGATCACATGATATTTTCTTGTTCAATAATGGAAAATATATTATACGGCAAACCAGATGCCGAACATGAGGAAGTGAGACAAGCAGCCATCAGTGCTTATGCGATGGAATTTATTGACAAGCTGCCTGATAAGTTTGACACATTTGTAGGGAAAAGAGGATTAAAACTTTCCGAAGGACAAAAACAACGTATTATAATAGCGAGAGCCATACTCAAAAATCCTCAGATCTTAGTGTTGGATGAGGCAACCTCTGCCCTTGATTACAAAAGTGAAAACTTCGTACAAAAAGCACTGAGCAAATTAATGCAAAACAGAACAACGATCATAATCACACACAGGTTATCAACCGCACTCAAAACTGACAAAATTATAGTGATTAATCACGGAGAAATAGAAGAAGTGGGGACTCATGACTCTCTAATAAGTAAAGATGGATCATATGCAAAATTGGTAAAGATACAATAGATATGAATATTATATAGGTAAAAAGAAGAACTAAGTTAGTTGTTATGCTAGATTTAGAATTAAAATTATTAATTTTTTAATCATTTTAACTTATAATAATTTAATATTATTTTTTAAAGGACTATTATGATTTACACTCATGGTTTTTTACCACAACAACAATGTATGACTTCTCATTTACCAGCACCAGTTTTTCCAGTGCATACACCTTGTACGCCTGCACACATGCCTTATGCTGTTAATTCATGTCATAATCATTTTAACTCATGTCATAACTATTATGACGCATATCACAATCCTTGTGATGTATTAGGGCTTGTTTACTAAAAGATTGTTTTAGACAACTTATATATGCACGTGGTGCTATATGTCCCTTCTAAAAGCGCATGGGCATTATTTAAATAATGCCCATGCATCTTTTTGCTTGATAAGGAAATTCATAAGCAATAGCTTACTCATACCAATTCCCATTATATAGAACAATAACGAGGAAAAGGCTCATACTGAAGCAAATAAGAATGGCGTGGTAAAGTTGCATATCTGCTCCCTGTGTAATGGGAATTGGTATAAAAACCTTGAAAGTTTATAAAGGCATGAGGTACACATAGTGCAAAAAATTAAACATAAGACGCCAAATAAAAGAGTTTAAAAAATCTAGTCATAAGGCGGGAAATGCCAATTCTTAGGCGACAATGTGAATACTTCAACACCATCTTTTGTTACTCCAAGCGTATGCTCAAACTGCGCAGAAAGTGAAAGGTCACGTGTTGTTATTGTCCAGCCATCTAGCTTGCTGAGCAGAGTTTCATGTTTTCCAGCGTTGATCATTGGTTCTATTGTAAAAAACATGCCTTCCTTTAAGACAAGATCTTCATCTTTATTATAAAAATGCACCACATTTGGCGGAGCATGAAAGACTTTTCCTATACCATGTCCACAATAGTTACGTACGATAGAATAGCCAAAATCTTCAATATATTTCTCTATAGCAAGCCCAGTTTCATTTAATTTATTACCAGGTTTAACTTGCTTTATCGCTTCCATCAATGCGCCATAAGTAGCATCACACAAGCGTTTTGCCTTTATTGATGGCTTACCAGCCCAAAACATACGACTTGTGTCACCATGCCAGCCATTTAAAATTACCGTGACATCGATGTTTACAATATCTCCATCCTTAAGCGGCTTGTCATCAGGAATGCCGTGACACACAACAGCATTTTTTGAAGTGCAAATCGATTTGGGATACCCTCTGTAGTTCAATGGTGCTGGAATTGCGCCTGCTTTGATTATAAAGTCATGACATAAGTCGTTTAACTCATTAGTTGTTACTCCTACTTCTACATGCGGTGCAATGAAATCAAGAGTTTCAGCTGCTAACCGGCCAGCTTTTCGCATAAACTCAAAGTCCTCCTGTGAGTGTATAGTTATGTCCATATTTTCCATATATTATTGTAATTATCATACACATTTTTGTGCAGAATTAACAGCTTTGTTTATAGCCTGCCATAGCATCAAAGTAGTCCTCATAGGTTCTAGTGTCAAGCGTATAACTGCATGAACATTGTGATTTGAAAACAGGGAGAACGGAACAAAAAAACTACTTGACAAATTCCGTCAGAACTCTTAGAACCTGTTTAAAATCTTGGAAATGTGAGGTAAAGTAAGCATAGATTAATAATGAGGTGTCTATGCAGAAAAGTTATCCAAGCGATGTAAGTAGAGAGCAGTTTGAAAAAATTAGGCCAATTTTGGAGAGTAGCAAGCAGAAAACAAAACCAAGAAAACTTGATTTGTATAACGTGTTTTGTGGAGTGTTGTACGTCTTAAAAAGCGGTTGTCAGTGGAAGATGTTACCAAAGGGTTTTCCAAGATGGGAAAGTGTATATTACTATTTTCGAGTGTGGAGTAAAAAGAATGGAGAAGAGCCAAGCTTGTTGGAATTAGTCTTAAAAAAAATTAGTTGGAGAGGTCCGTATCAGCAATGGTCGGAAAGAGAAACCAGTTTCTGTATAATTGATTCTCAAAGCGTTAAAAACCTGCTGAAAAAAAGGGCTATGATGCAGGTAAAAAGATTTCAGGAATAAAGCGCCATATTGCAGTTGATACACAAGGTTTGCCACATGCA
>JAITFM010000033.1 GCA_031281335.1 Rickettsiales bacterium
ATACTGGGGAAGTTTTACAGCTCGAAAGGCAAAGCGAAGCTATATCAAAAAGTAGGAAGGTAGTATGATTCATGGAGCTCTTTCTATAAATTCTTGCGCAGCTTGTTAACATCATATAAAAAAATAGGTGACAGCTGCTGAAATGCTAGCTAAAGTATTCATATAGATTAGGAGGGTAAGGCAATGCTTTAGTGGCGGCGCATATTGCAATTAATATATAGAGCCAGCGGACCTTTTACAAGGCAACATACGTATTACAAAGCTTAGTTAAAACGGGTAAAATTGATGATGAAGACATAAATGGGGTTAAAATATGGCGGGAGAAATAAAAGGGAGCACATCAAGGTTATTGGGTTCTGATTATATCTGAAGTGGCAAGTTAGATCTAAAGTCCAATCAGTATTGCATAGCAAGTTTCTGAGCTCTTTTCTTTACATTTTGATAACAATAGTAGAAGACCATCAAAGAATTATGGTAATTTATACTTGAATTAACCAAGAAAAGATGTAGAATCAAAAATATATCACATTAGTGGGGAATTATTAATCTATGAACAAAAAAATAATAAAATCAAAGTTAGGCTTAACAGAGCTTGCAAAGCGGTTAGAAACGCGTCTAAGGCGTGCAAAGTGAAGGGATATTCCAGAGACACATTTAATTGGTTCGGGGAATTATATGAAAATGGAGAAGAAGAGGCATTACATGAAATAGGTAAAAAAAGGTTACCGTTTACAAATAGGGTACCAGAACATATAGAAAAAGCAGTTATAGAAATAGCGATAGAGCTTCCGGCATGCGGACAAAAAAGTGCGACCAATAAACTAAAAGAAAGAGGGGTTTCAATATCTTCTGGTGTGATAAGGTCAGTATGGAAAAGGCATAATCTTGAAACTTTCGAAAAGAGATTAAAAGCACTTGAAGCAAAAGTGGCTCAAGGTGGCATAATTTTAACAGAAGGGCAACGTATTGCTTTAGGAAAAGCTAAAGAACAAAAAGAAGCACAAGATGAAATTGAGGCACAGCATTCAGGATATTTAGGTGGCCAGGATACCTATTATGTAGGCTATAGAAGGTATAGGAAAAATCTATCAGCAAACCTTCGTTGATGCTTATTCGCGAGTTGCATTTGTCAAATTGTATGTGGAAAAAACAGCTATTACGGCTGCAGACTTCCTTAACGACAGAGTTATTCCGTTTTTTGAAGAACATAAAATTCCATTGTTACGGATTCTAACTGATAGAGGTATGGAATATTGTGGCAAACCTGAAACCCATGCTTATCAGCTATATTTGGGGATTGAAAACATTGACCACTCTAGCACTAAAACTAGTTCTCCACGAACAAATGGTATATGTGAGAGGTTCCATAAAATCATGCAGGATGAGTGTTACCACATTCTTTTTAGAAAGAAGACTTACAACTCTTTAGAAGATTTGCAAGCAGATGTTGACCAGTGGCTGCGTTCCTATAATGAGAGAAGGCCTTACTCAGGAAAGTATTGCCATGGAAGAACACCTATGCAGACCTTTTTAGATACTAGGGGTACTGCTTTAAAAAAGAATATGCACCTGTTCTGCACTGAATAGATACAAGATGTTGATAGCAGTTTAAACTACGTTAATTCTTGTTTGTCAGATCAAGTATGAATTACTACACGTGCCGGCTGTCGGACTTGAACTGACAACCTACTGATTACAAGTCAGTTGCTCTACCAATTGAGCTAAGCCGGCGTTAAATACGTTAACAATATACAATTATCAATGAATTTTCGTCAACTAATTTTTAAAATTATCAAAATACTGCATAATACAATAATATGGGAAAATTTTTATTGAAGCCAAAAAAGAGCCTAGGGCAAAATTTTATTTTATCGAGTGAGATAACGAAAAAAATAGTCGTTTTAGCTGGTAATCTAGAAGATTTTAACGTTATTGAAATTGGTCCTGGGTATGGTGTATTAACAAGGGAAATATTGGCACATAATCCAAAGTCTCTGCTTGCTATAGAAAAAGATAGCAATTTAGTGAAATACCATAACCAACTGCTAAATGAGCATCAGGAAAGGTATAGAATTGTAGAAGCGGATGCACTGCATGTTATAGAAGAAAAGCTAATAGAACGCCCAGTCAAAGTCATTGCTAATCTACCTTACAATGTCTCGGTAGCATTATTTTTGAAGTTGTTAAACAACATAAAATTTTTTACAAGTTTGACATTGATGTTTCAGAAAGAGGTAGCAGATCGCATCATAGCAAGACCTAATTCCAAAGACTACGGTTCTCTATCGGTGCTAAGCCAGTTGCTGTGCAATATAAGAAAGGAATTTGATATTGAACCTAAAGAGTTTTTTCCAAGGCCGAAAGTGCATTCTTCAGTAATTACAGTAAATCCTTTACCTACCCAAAGATTTGCAGTAAATTTGGAAACTTTGACAAAATTAACGCGCGCTGTTTTTGCTCAAAGAAGAAAGATGCTAAGAAATAGCTTGCAAAATATAACAAGTCATGCTGAAACCATTCTTGAAAACGCTAAATTAAATGGCAGTGAACGTCCAGAAAACTTATCTATTGAACAATTTTGTTTGCTAGCAAATGTTATACAAAAAGAATTGTTCAATAGATAAGATAGCATGTTAAATTGGGATGTTAAACAACTTAGTAATTTTTGAAATATAGCGCTGATTATAATTAGCCACTCTAGTAAATATTTTGTTAATATGCCAATATTATAATAACAGTTTTAATTAATTAGGTAATGCTATGGATAACACAATAACATTTGAACTACCAGCAAATGAATATAACATTGAATCTTCTTTCAATCATCGTGAAGGTTTTGAATCTATACGGATATGGAGATACAACGAGGAAGGCCCTGTGTCTTTGCTGGACTATAGTCGTTCTCATGATCCAAGCGATATGACTTATCACACAATGCTAACATTTCCTAGCTGTGTTGAAGATGACCTTCAAAAAGATTTATCTATCAACAAAATCGAATTTAATCATGAAAGTGATAATCCTACTATAAATGTGAAGTTTCAAGCCGAAGCTGAAACAAATATCCAAGCTATCAAAGATAGTATTAAAAATTGCGGTTTTAAAGTGAAGTGAGTAAAAAAGGGCTCTGTGTTACAGAGCCTATATTATCTTAACTCTTGACTTTACCTTATAAAATTTATACTTTATTTACTGTTGCAGTCTAAGTTTATAGGGTCGAAGTATGGCGTTAAATCCGCTAGAACAATTTAAAATATATACAATAATAGAATTACCCAAACTATTTGGGCATGATATAAATTTTACCAACTCATCTTTTTTTATGATGATCTCGGTAATATTGGTTATACTCTTCCTACTTTTGGGAATAAGAAAGGGATCAGTAATACCGGGATATTTGCAAGCTGCTGTTGAGTGTGTATATGATTTTGTCATTTCAATAATAGAAAATAACACTGGAAGCAAAGGCTTGGAGCACATTCCGTTGATATTCACAGTATTTATTTTCACTTTGTCATGTAATTTAGTAGGCGTTCTTCCTTATAGTTTTACAGTTACAAGTCATGTGATAGTTACTTTTGCCCTATCGATGATAGTTTTTACTTATACAACGGTTGTTGGATTCAAAGAAAGGGGAGTAAAATTTTTACACATATTGCTGCCTGAAGGCACTCCGTCATGGCTGGCGCCCATGATGGTTTTCATTAAGCTATTTGCCTACTTGGCAAGGCCTATAAGTTTATCAATAAGGCTTGCTGCAAACATGATTGCGGGTCATACAATTATCAAAGTAATAGCAGGGTTTATTATGAACATGCACGTGACTCTAACCCCTATACCGTTTTTATTTATAATCGCATTAATAGGGTTTGAAGTGTTTGTTGCAATTCTACAAGCTTATATATTCACCTCTTTAACGTGTGTATATTTATCAGATGCAGTAAAAT
>JAITFM010000092.1 GCA_031281335.1 Rickettsiales bacterium
GCATGTAACCCAGAGCTGGGATACTGCGGTCTCAACAAGCAACGCTAGCAACTTCAGCGTCTGCACCACCTGGGCAAAGGTAGGTAATAAATTCTATTTACTCGACGTGTATCGTGCAAAACTCGAGTACCCAAAACTTAAGGAGCAAGTTTTGTCCTTAGCAGCAAGATGGACACCACACGCAGTTTTAACTGAAGCAAAAACAAGCGGTCAGCAATTGGTACAAGAGCTGAAGGCAAGCAGTGATTTACCCGTTATTGAAATAGTACCGCATGATGACAAGCTCGCTCGATTCCACCAGATTGTCCCAACTATAGAGTCTGGAAAAGTTTTTCTGCCGCATCAGGCGATATGGCTCAATGACTTTGAGTATGAGATTTTAATGTTCCCAGAAGCACATCACAATGACCAAGTCAACAGCACCGTGCAATATCTGCAGTGGATAAGAGAAAGTACCTCTCGGATCGCAGCTATACGAACATTGTGATTTGAGAGCAATCTCTACTAGGAAGGATGTCATGCTAGTGCCCAGACACTGGCATCCAGAAATTTTATCAAGTAGGTAAGCATAAAAGTTATGTTAAAATGCACCATTTTTATGGAAAACTGGATTCCAGATACAGGATTTGGTATTACCTGAGAGCTTCTCGAATTGCAAAAAACATTTTAAAGTCCGAAAGAATGATGTGGAAATTTTTGGATGATCCAGAAAACATTCCACTACCGTGTCTAGCGGCAGATACAGCATTATATTGTTTACCGCAAAAACTCATATATTTACACAATCGGAGCGAGGAAACACATTCCTCGAGCGGATAATTTTGTTATACTGAACATGGAAGCAAAAAGATTTGAATCCTTTTCCGCAGCTTCTTATCTATCGTTTCTTAAACCGCTTCTATGGATACCTGTAATACTATCAACACTTAAGCTAGATCTTACCTTATTCTTATCAGTTAATTTATCAGAGTTAATGTACTCAAGATTTTCTATTGTATCTATTACATTCTGTTCACTACAATTCAAGCTAAACAGTCTTCTCATTAAAGGTATCTTGACCTCTTGAATAAAATTAGAAATTATTTGGTTACTGTTGTCATCTAACTTGTCCCAAGCATCGAGGATTTCTTGATGATTCTTCTTTTTTTTCAGCTCTTTCTTAATAAACTCACATGCCTCATTTTCCGCATGCATTCCAATTCTATCTTCCATGAGGTATTCCACCCCAATATCAGGGTATACTCCTTCTAATGACTTTAGCATTGCACCAATAATGCCGGTAAAGCAGGTTTCAGGAACAGCTGTTCCTTTAGCATAGTTCATGGCATACATTAAAGACCTTACCAACTCTTGCCTTTTTGATGCAATTGATTCATCATCTCCACTATTACAGGCTTTTAGAACCAAATATAAAATTTTCCCCCCTGTGAGTCCAGAAACATGAACTTGTTTATCATCATTGCACCATTCTTTAAGAAAACTAATCAATTCTCTTTTATTATTGTCTCCAAACTCTTTTTTTCCTTCTATATACTTGATAAACTCAACAAATTCATCATTACTTATAACACCATTGGGTTCTGGTATCTTCTCACCATATTCACCTTTGAGTGTATTAATACTGTCAACAATGCTATCGTTTGCCATATGAGGCATCATATGTTCCTTCATAGCACTTATCCTATTCTTTGTACCAATTAGATTCTCATACAAACCATCGGAAAGAAGCTTTAATGAAGCTTTAAATAAGGCTATGGGGTTAAGTTTTGCTGGTCTTGTTTCAGGTTGTAATAGGATTATTCCAATTGCCAATGGTATCGGTGCTAATAGCCAAGCTAATATTAAAGGCTTAGAAAAAAAGTAATAAATTGTTAGCCCTGCAATACATGAAACTAAGATTGACTTGGTTATATTACCTTGACCAAATATTTTCCAATATTCTTTTTTACTTATCTTCTCCCCACCTTTTATTTTTTTATATCCAAGAAATGTTTTGATTTCTGCGTCATATAGGACAGATACCAAGCTGACTGCTATCGAAGTAGGAATGGTTGCTATAGTTAACGCATAATAAAAAGATAAATAGAGAGCAGTTCTGACTTTACTGGAGCCACTGTGAGGAAATTGTACTTGAGAAAAACCTATCATAATCTACTCCTTCATACTACTAAATTTTCATAATAATATATATAATGGTTTTAAATGTCAATGTTTAAGTATCTTATCATCTGCACACTCATCATATTCAACTTCAACTGTAGAGTGCGCTATTTCAAACTTATCCAGCAATATTTTTTTTATTCCATACAAAATATCAGTGTATTGCACACTTCGCTTAATTTTAGCGTGCATAGTTATTATGAAATAATTATCAGACAGTGACCATGTATGTATATGGTGTACATCTATCACTTCAGGTAGCTCAGACACAATCTCACTTTTTATTTCCTCAGCAGAGATACCTTCAGGTGTACCTTCAAGGAGTATATGGCAGGAATTCTTGAGAATTTTATAGCCGCTGTTTAGAATTATTACGCTAACAAATACTGATAATATTGGATCTACTATTTGCCATCCAGTAAACATGATAATTATGGATGCAAATATAGCAGCTACAGAACCTAAAATATCTCCTATAACATGCAATACGGCACTTTTTATGTTTATATTGCTTTCGCATTTACTATGTAATATAAAAAAGACTACAATGTTAGCAATCAGCCCAAGTGTGGCAATCGTTAACATTATTTTCCACTCAACATTGACTGGAAAAATAAATCTCTTTACTGACTCAATTATTATGATTGCTGCAATGAGAAATAGAGTTACCCCGTTGACAAATGCTGCGATTATCTGCAATCGATGATACCCGTATGATCTTTGCAGGTCAGATTTCTTAGCTGAAAACCTATGCGCCACCCAGCTTAAGACTAAGGCAAAGAGGTCAGTGAGCATATGTCCTGCATCTGATAGCAGAGCAAGCGAATTTGAAATTATTCCCCCCACTATCTCCATGGACATTGTTATCGCAACTATTATTATAGAATAGATTAAGCGTTTGGACTCTGCTGCTGAGTGTTTACCGTTGTGTACCACTGCCATATAAAATCTTTTCATGAACAAAAATGGGTAACACTGGACTCGAACCAGCGACCGCTTGCACGTCAAGCAAGTGCTCTACCAACTGAGCTAATTACCCATCATGGTTTTAGTATAGTGCTTCAGCAGGATGAAAGTCAATTTGCTTTTAAACTATTGATTTTTTGCATAGCTTTTGGCAGCGCACTAGGTCTAGAGTATGATAAAGTATGAGAAAAAAATACCATCACATTCTGGATCTAAGCCCTAAGCATAGAACCCACTTTATCGTAGCTTGGTAACGATTTTATTTCTCCAATTGCAGCCAAAGTGGTTTTTTCATGCTGAGATAACAACTCCTCTGCTGCTTCTTTTACGCCAGCAGTGGTAACTGCGCTAGTTTTTTCTATCAATTCACTTTTACTGATATACCTATCATAGTTGCCATAGTAGTGTCCCAATGCTTCAGCACGGGAACTGACGCTTTCACGTGACATTAAAATTTGGGACTTTATTCGCTCTTTTACCCTATTCACCTCTTCTTCCTTCAGATCACCCGTAGACAATTTCTTCAACTCCGTCGTTATAGATTTTAAAAGCTTATCTAAGTTGCTACTATCTGTGCCAGCGAAAATGGAGAGCATTCCTGTATCGGTGTAGCTAGAATTAAATGAATAGACAGAGTAAACTAGTCCCTGCTTTTCTCTTACTTCCTGGAATAAGCGTGATGACATCCCGCTCCCCAGTATAGAATCAAGCACCTGAAATGTGTGATATCTATCGTCATGGCGAGAAACACTAGGTAAACCAATTAGCAAATGCACCTGGTCTAGTTTACGATGTTCCAAATACTCACCACCAGTGTAATTCGCATTCTGCTTTTTCTCCAGCTCTTTTGAATGGATCTTTGAGAGAAAATCTTTGGTTAACTGAACAACTTCTTGATGTTCAATGTTCCCTGTGACAGAAAATACCGTATTCTCGCCAAAGTAATGCTCATTTATATAGCTATTTAAATCTTCTCGAGTAAACGATTTTACAGTGTCCTGTGTGCCTAAAATCGACCTACCAAACGGTTGATCTTTATAAGCTGCTTCAAAATATTTATCGAAAATGACATCACTAGGCGAACCGTTAGTTTGAAAAATCTCTTGTGTTACAACACCTTTTTCGCGCTCCAATTCATCTTCTGGAAATGTCGAATTTATCAATATATCTACTAATATATCAATGCCAGTTTTT
>JAITFM010000013.1 GCA_031281335.1 Rickettsiales bacterium
CTTCAAGCTTTTCTGCAACTTCATGATCCAGAGTGGTTTTTCCAGCACGACTTATTACTAAATGAGTTTCATAGTCGGCATCTTTTAGCACTTCTAAAATACGCACACCATAAATAGAACCAGATGCTCCACTTATCCCAATTACAATTCTGCTATTCACTTGACCCTTCTTCGCAACTCATTCCCAATGCGCGTTTATAAGTATCAAGCAAAATTTCTTGTTCTTCTCTGTCATTATCATCCATCTTTCTTAGC
This sequence comes from Rickettsiales bacterium, assembly GCA_031281335.1. Lineage (GTDB taxonomy): Bacteria > Pseudomonadota > Alphaproteobacteria > Rickettsiales > Anaplasmataceae > Wolbachia. The sequence continues at coordinate 256 of JAITFM010000013.1, forward strand.
CTGACAATCTGTTTCATTACCTTTGTATCCCAACCTTTATCTGCAGCTTTTGCATATACATCACGAATGTGATCTTGCACATCCTTCTTTTCTTGCTTAAGCTTTTCGATTCTTTCTATATAACCTTTTAACTCATCGGCTGTTATTTTTACTGTGTCTTCCATAAAACCTAACTAATTAATCGCTGTCATAGTATGATCAGTTTTTACTTGTACTTCAATAACAGTAATAATATTTTTATCTTTTTTCAAAATCTTGAAATGAAAACCATATATGAAAAATTCTTCGCCTTCGTCAGGAATGCGCTCTATCTCATTCACAATCATACCTGCTAGAGTTGTAGCTTCTTCATCAGGAAGATTCCAGTGTAATTGTCTGTTAATGTCCCTAATAGTTGATTTTCCTTCGATATGATATACATTGTCAGATATTTTCTTTATAAAATTCTCCGTGATTAAATCATGCTCATCGGAAATTTCTCCAACTATTTCTTCCAATATATCTTCAAGAGTTACAATTCCCTGCAATGCTCCATATTCATCAACAACAAACGCAAGATGTTTTCTGTTCTGACGGAAGTTATGTAGTTGCACGCTAAGTGGTGTACTCTCTGGTAAGAAACAAGGTTTTGACATAACTTTGGCAATGTCAACCTCCTCTATTTTATTATCCTTTTCACGCAAAGCGTTTATTAGATTCTTTACGTGAACTACTCCGACAATGTTATCTGGTTCTTTTTGCCATAAAGGCACCCTACTGTGACTGCTGGTTAAAATTTCTCTTATCAATTCTTCTTTATTTCGATCTATATCAAGAGAAAATAGATTTCTCCTATGGGTCATAATTTCCGATATCTCTGTCTCAGCTAAATCAAGTATGCTGCTTAGCATATCTAAACCCTGCTGTAACATGGTTCCTTCACTGCGATGCAGAGTAATCATATTACGCATCGCATCCGCTGCAGATATTACTTCCCTGTTCTTATGAAGCCCACATAACCTTAGAATAAGATTGACAATGAACTGAATGCCTAATGTCAATGGAGAAAAAATCTTGACAAAAAACAGTACAAAGTAAGTGGAAAATAATGTAAATTTCTCAGGATTTTGCATGGCGTAAGTTTTTGGTAACACCTCGCAAAACAGCAAAATACAAAATGTCATTACAATCGTTGATAGAAAGACGCCTTCACTTCCAAAGAAGTTTATAAATATTGCTGTGAATAAGGCAGAACAGGTAATATTAATAATCGTATTGCCGAGCAACATTGTTCCTATTGTTAATTCTTTTTTACTTAACAAGCGATCTATTATCTTGGCCCTTTTGTTACCCTCTAGCCTTAGCTTATTAACACGAGAGCGGCTGATTGAAGTTAGACCTATTTCTGCCCCTGAAAATAAAAACGATAAAATCAGTAAAGCAAAAATTATTGATAATATTGAAACCAATAACCAATCCATTCAAAGTATGATGTTATTGTGACAAAAAACAGAGTTAATCTTACATGTTATAAGAAGCATTCGCAAGTTTGAAATTTTGTATAGCTGGACTTTATATTTTTCTAAAATATTTATATACCTTTAATCTCAAAAAATAAATTATAGAGTGTATTACACGCTGCATCCACATGTTTATCCTGAACAATAAGTGGAGGTGTTATTCTCACTACTCTATTATCTAAAACTTTAGTCATTATTAAACCTTTGTCAAGGGATCGGCTAACAATTTTGTCAGCCAAAGGAGCCTTAAGCTCTATTCCTATTAACAAACCCTCCCCACGAATTTCCGAGATTATCCTTGGAAATTCTTCAGCTAACAGTAGTAATTTTTCTTTTAGATATTTACTAACCCTTCTAACATGGTCAAAAAAGCCTTCTTTCAGCACTATATCGAGCACTGCGTTACCAACAGTCATGGCAAGCGGATTACCGCCATAAGTTGATCCGTGAGTTCCTGGAGTAATTGCTTCTGCTATATAATTTCTTACTAAACATGCAGCTAAGGGAAATCCGTTACCCATAGCCTTCGCGCAAGTTAAAATGTCAGGTTCGATTCCTATGTTTTGATAATGAAATAAAGAACTAATACGCCCATACCCGCATTGCACTTCATCAAAGCATAGGATCATTTTCTGAGATTTTGTTATTTCTCTTACTTTTTGAAGGTATTCTACATCCAGTGTATACACTCCGCCCTCGCTTTGTATGGGCTCTAAAAATACAGCAGCAGTTTCATCACTGATTTTCTCCTCTAGCGCTTTGATGTTGTTTCTTGGCACTTTATCAAAGCCAGAAAGGAGTGGAGCAAAACCTTCGCGTGATTTTTCGTTTCCTCCAGCGGAAATCGCAGCAATACTGCGGCCATGAAACCCCCCTTCGATTGTAATAATGCGGTTGCGCTTTTCTTGCCCTTTTGAATAAAAATAACGGCGAATAAATTTAATTGCAGCTTCTGTTGCTTCAAGTCCGCTTGAACAGAAAAAAACTTTATCCGCAAAAGTAAGTTCTGTTAAACGCTCAGCAAGCCTCTCTTGCTCGGGAATAGTAAAAATATTAGAGCAGTGCCATAATAGATCTGATTGCTCTTTCAGCTTATCTGCAATATATGGGTGACAATGTCCTAAAGAGGTTGTAGAAATACCTGCAGCAAAGTCTAGATATTTTTTGCCATCTTTATCAAAAAGGTATACCCCTTCCCCCCTAACTATAGGAGTTTCAAATCTATTGTACGCATTGACAATGTGATTCATTTAAGTGCTGTAATACTATCCACATTATACTTAAAATACTCCCTCAGCACAAAGCTTTTCCTTTGCTAAGTTGTCGTTAGACTTTTTGCATAACCACATCAAACCAGCTTTTAGCATATACGAAAAAACTACTTGACAAATCTCACCAGCCCCATTATCATAGGGTTGGAGGTATTCAGTTATCTTCATCTGTGCAGATTAAACGACAAGAGTATTATGGTTGGCGCCTTATGTCTTTATTAATTTTGCCTAGACTTCTAGGTTTTTCCCTATACAAGCTGAAACGCGCTTATAAGTCGTTTAAGACAGTATAGTACGCCAATTTGCAGGATTAGAGAGTGAGCAACTTCTACCACGGGGCTCTTTT
>JAITFM010000058.1 GCA_031281335.1 Rickettsiales bacterium
ACTGACAATTTAACTTATGAAAAGATAAAGGAAATTGTAGCTAACAACTCTAATATAACTGCTGAGAGGTTTTACGAACAACTGAGACAAAAGGGAACAGACAGAGGAATTTTTGCTTCACTTGAGAATGCCATCAGTTCAGAAAGGCACGATGTTTCAGAAGATTATGCTGTATTTCTAAAAATTGTTGAATTATTCGCGCAGTTAGACCTTCAAGTTAAGCAAAGCAGTGGTGGTAGAACATAGCTGTAACAAATAAGCAAGCTGATGTTGTAAAAATACTTTTAGAGAGTGGCAAATTTAATGAAGAAGAAAAATTGCATGCTTTGAATAATGCTATTGTTCAGGATAGCGTCCAGGAAGTTAAGGTACTTTTAAATTATGTAAGTCACGCAAGAAAATTAGAGATGTTAACTCATACCATTCATGACAATGAAGCACATAAGGATATTCGAAGTCAACGAGCTGGCGTTATTAAGATACTCTTGGATAAAGGTGAGTTTAATGAAGAAGAAAAAATTAACGCTCTGAGTAATACTAGTATAGATGGTAATGATTTAATAGTTAAACTACTCTTGGAGTATATAGATAATACAGATATATCAAAAGCTAGTATAGGGAGTATCTTAGAAATAATTAAAGAAAGTAAATCACCATTGGAGGAAGAACTTAGAACAAGTTCTGAGTTTAAAGTAGACTTCAACAATTCTGATCACTGTAAATACCTCTCAAACCGTGTAATAATTGCACTACTTAGATCAGCAATAAACAAAAAAGAGGAGCAAAACATATCCGATGCAGAAGAAAATAATGGGGTAAGATTCAACAACAGTAATGGGAATGTAAGTACTGGTCTCACGCTAAATAATGATGACATTAGGAGTCTATTTCTGGATATAGATAGAATTACAAAACAGGATAACACAGTTACTAGTCTTGAAGGTTTACAAAAAAGGTTAAGAAGGAACAAAATTAATCTTCAAGGTAAACGTGAACAAAATGCTGTACTGGAGCATGCGATTGAAGATGGGAATTTAAATGTTATAAAGCTTCTCTTGGAAAATGGAGTAACCATCATCAACACAATCGAAGAAGGAAGGTATCACATCAGCAAAATTGAAGAAGACAAATCTATATTATGCTCTGTTGTCTCTGACACTAATGATAGTAATGCTGAGGTTCTAAGCACACTCCTACAAAATATTAATAAAAAGCAATCAGAACTGGATCATGAAAGTGCATTGTATAGATTATATTAACAACTAAAGGATGATGCGTTCTGCACTGCTTTTGAAGAACGTAACTCTGTAGCAGCGACAGTACTAATAAAGAGCGATCAAAAAAGAACTGCACCATGCGAATCAGCAACAAATAAGAGACAAGAAACATCTCATATAGAAACAAATAGTACATCCAGCAGCGGTAACAGAAATGAAATACCTAAGGTTGTTACTACGCCAAGCGTAGAAGGCGGAAATGTTGATGGTGAACCAGCGTCTCCTATACCAACAAAAAAAACAGGTACAGGCCCAATTGCTGAGTCAAGCGATGATAACAAGTTTGATGACTTCAAAAATCATCAATTTTCTCCACCAAATGAAAAAGAAACTAAATACAAAGAAAGCAAGGAGAATTTTCATATCTCATTAAGGAATAATGTTATTGGAGTTGTTATTACAGTATCATTCATTGCTGCTGCTGTGATGGTTCCATCTACAGCTGGTGCAGCGGTTTGCGGTATTGTTGCTGCTTTAGCTCTAGTAGCTACTGGAATACACGTAAAAGACTCTACATTGCCAAGTTATAAAGAGATGAGAGAAGTTGAACTTACGAAACAAAGTTACCTTATTCCAGTCAACACTCAAATCTAATTTATTTAGATTTGACGCTAAACTGCGCTGCTACTAACTTCGCAATTGGTACTCTATAGGGTGAGCACGAGACGTAATCAACCCCTGATTTGATGAGAAACTCTATAGATTTTGGATCTGCTCCGTGCTCTCCACATATACCAAGTTTTATTTCTTTTCGGGTTTTCCTGCCTCTTTCGATAGCTATCTTGATTAACTCCCCTACCCCTTCGATATCCAGCACCTCAAATGGATCGTTTTCAAATATGTTGTTTTCTTTATAGGAATCAAGAAAATTAACTGAATCATCTCTTGAGAGTCCCATAGTTGTTTGCGTTAAATCGTTGGTACCAAAACTGAAAAATTCTGCGTGTTTTGCTAATTTATCGGCAATTAGTGCTGCCCGTGGCAGTTCTATCATTGTTCCAATTGAATAGGCCTTGTCTGATGTCATTCCAGCAATGACAGAGGATTCTTTCTTTATTAACTCGCATATCAGTACAAATTCTTTCTCATTCATGATAAGAGGGATCATGATTTCAGGCTTAACTTCTACCTTTTTTTCCTTTCTTAGCTCATCCGCAGCGCTGAGTATTGCTCTAATCTGCATGCTATATATTTCAGGATGAGAAATGGCAAGCCTGCAGCCTCGGTGACCAAGCATTGGATTTTTTTCTGACAACTGTGCTATTTTGTTTTTTACCGACTCAATTGGCTTATTCAGTGATTTAGCGATTTTTTCTATGGTGGACTGATTGTTTGGTAAAAACTCATGCAAAGGTGGATCAAGCAAACGTATGGTAACCTCCCTGCCCTCCATAATAGAAAATATTTCTTTGAAATCAGACCTTTGCATTTCTTCTAATTTGCTCAGTGCACTCGCTCTTTCGATCTTGTCGTCAGCTATTATCAATTTTTGAATGAACTCAATTCTGTCACTAGTAAAAAACATATGTTCCGTGCGACATAAGCCTATACCTTCTGCACCGAACTCTTTAGCAATTCTTGCATCTTTTGGAGTATCAGCATTTGCTCTCACCTTGATCGTTTTAATTTCATCTATCCAGTTGATTATCGCTTTGAATTCTTGCGATAACTCAGGCAAAATCGTAGGAAGAATGCCAAGCATTACCTCACCCGTTCCTCCATTGATGGTAATTGGTTCTCCCTTATTTACTTTTATATTTCCTACAGAAAAGAAATTTCCATCTTTATCGATATAAAGTCCACTCACGCTGCAAATACACGGCTTACCCATTCCACGGGTTACAACAGCAGCATGTGAAGTCATTCCTCCTCGTGCCGTTATTATACCGCTTGCAGCATTCATCCCATTAATATCCTCAGGACTCGTCTCTGATCTTACTAAAATCACTTTTTTACCCTGCTCTGCAGCTTTTTCTGCATCACTTGCACTGAACACTACATATCCTGAGGCCACACCTGGGGAAGCCGGCAGCCCCTTCCCTATTACTTTTTGATCACCCTTAACTTCAAGAACTGGATGTAATAAACCATCAAAGGTTTTTGGATCAATCCTTAGTATTCCTTCTTCTTTTGTAATTGTTCCTTCGTTTACCATATCAACTATTACGCGCACAGTAGCCTCGGCTGTACGTTTACCGGACCTAGTCTGCAAAATCCACAACTTGCCATTCTGCACAGTAAACTCGACATCCTGCATGTCTTTATAGTGCTTTTCAAGCTTTTCACATACATTGCACAATTCTCGGTACACGTTTGGCATCAATTTCTCCATGGTATTTTCTTGCTCCCCGTCAACTGGCATAGGGGTGTAAATACCGGAGACCACATCCTCGCCTTGAGCATTGACCAAAAATTCACCAAAACACCTTTTCTCCCCAGTTGCAGGATTACGCGTAAATATCACACCGGTTGCAGAATTATTGTTCAGATTGCCAAAAACCATTGCTTGTATATTAACTGCAGTGCCAAGGGTTTCAGAAATGTTATTTATTTTTCTATAGGAAACAGCCCTGTCGTTCTGCCAAGAAGCAAACACCGCATTTACTGAGCTGAGCAATTGTTCTTCAACGTTCTGCGGAAAATGTTTTGCAGTTTTTTCATGTACTATCTTTTTGAAATCGTCAACGATCTTTCTTAAGACATCAACATCAAGATCAGCTAAACTTTTTGCTCCATTTTTTTGTTGTTCATTATCAATAACGCTTTGAAACAGGTGATGGTCAAGCTGTAGTACAACGTTGGAATACATCGTAATAAAACGGCAGTAGCTATCATAGGCAAAACGTTCTCCACTTTTTTTTGCAAGTCCAACAACGGTTGCATCGTTTAAACCAACATTTAGAATTGTATCGAGCATACCCGGCATTGAGCTCACACTACCAGAGCGTATGGAAACTAGTAAAGGGTTATCTGAATCCCCGAATTTACAACCGATGTCATTTTCAAGCATCGCCATATATTTTTTGATCTCGTTACGCAGATCGTCAGGCAATCTATTACTCTGGTGATAGTTCTTGCAAACAGAAGTGGAGATTGTAAAACCAGGTGGAACGGGAATACCGACGTTGCACATTTCCGCTAAATTTGCCCCCTTTCCTCCCAGCAGATTTTTCATTTCTGCATTGCCTTCACATTTGCTTTGGCTAAAGTAATATATCAACTTTTCTTCCATTGTTTTTCCGGATTTCCACTAATAAACACATTATACGTATGATTCCTACAAACTTGTCAGGACTTGAAACCATAGGGTAATAAATTTTGCAAAATTTGGCAACAGCGTTTCTTATGGCAATAAGTAAAGTCAAACGATGAATTATTACCAATAAGAATATATAATATTAGAGATATTTTAAAAATTTTTTTATGGCTTTTTCTAACTTGGAAAATGAGTATGCAGCTTCAGCTACATACTTTTGGTAGAAATGATTTTTGTAAAGCTATAAAAACGGGAATTTCAATATGTTATATTTTATTCACTCCAGGGCTTAAGCCTTCAACTATGCCTGGCTCATCTATCACCTTTAGTGGCTTGCCAAGGCTATGCTCTATTTTTGTCTCAAATTTAAAGCCCAATTTTTCACAAGCTCTTTGAAAATACTCAACAATAATATCGAATAAATTCTTACCACCCACTTTGTAGTTTCTTAGCTCTTTAGGAATAGTGAGAAATACCTTACCTTCTTTATATGTCACATTCCCATTCTTACATTTCAACTTAAACTCCACTGAATTGTGTAGATTGCATATAAAACCTCTGTGGTCATCATGTATAACTTTATTTGTACTAAAGTTGAATTTCAGACAATTAGGGTCATCACAACTCATATAAATCCTTTCTCTGAAGAAGAAATTTTGAACTTTTAAGAAACACGTGCCTAATGGTGCTTGATCCTGAAAAGAATTTCATATACCCAGACCTGTTATAATAAGTTATTAATTCTTCCATAATAGAGTTATTGGGAATTTTTGCACCAGCACGCCAAAACATTTCTGTAAAAACTGCTTTAAGAAATAGACGATAATTTCCTTTTTTGTTTTTATCCTGTTGGTCCTCTTTTTCGTCCTCATCTTTGCATCCAGACCAATAAGCTATCAGTTTTTCCGCAAAAGAGTTATCAGGAACTTCTGTACCAGCACGGGCAAACGTTTCTGTATCTTTTGGAATTAGATTTTCATGTTTTGAATACAACTCTTCAATAGACTTCTTAGTTATTTCTTGTCCGTTAACAATCAGCTTTGGTTCTTCTGTTTTAAGGTAATTATACGTTATGTTGTAAGAGCTATTCCAATCTTGCTTACTTTTTTCTTTTGCAGCTCTAAGATAAGAATACTCAGACTCCTCCGTTTGAGCTTTCGACGCATCAACTATTTCTTTCGACATATTATACCTCCACCATTAATATTATGTATATTAATTATAACATTCAATTTATTAAATTTTTATTACTCAATACCTTCGCTTCTGTATTACCCAACGAATCACCATAAGTGACTGCTTTTAGGTAAAACTTTTTTCCCTTTGCACTTCGAAAGAAATTATTGAATCATCAAGCAGAACAAATTTTCCACCTGCGGTGTGCTTGTACTCTTTAGTGCCTTCTTGCCCTCTAATTAGGTCGCTAAGCTTATATTTGTTTTTACCTATAAGCTCAGCTCTTTGGAATTTTATTACCTCTTTTCCAACTAGCGCTAAATTTGAGGTTGTAATTGGGCTCATGACCGACAGCTTACCAAAACGCAGCACTACTATAATTCCCTCATTTGTAGATTCCATTACATATCCGTAACTAGACTGCTTGTTTGTGCTTGCGGTAGGCTTATAATCTTTATTATCATACGAAACAAAGAGTGTCGCTTCTTTCCAATTCCCTTCTTCGCCAGCTAAAGTAAAGCTTGCAATATTGCCTTTAATATACGGTAAATTGATCATTTCTACGATAGTTTTGCTGATGTGAGAAGCAGGGTATTCTTTAAGCATAAGTGATCTTGTTGAAGGAAAAGAAAGTTTATATATAGAGCGGTCATAACCAACCCCAATTATTTGAATGGACATGCTTGCAAATTTTGTTTTTATAATCCTCACCGTATGCTTTTTCTCGCCATCTGAAATTGTTATGACATCGCTTGGCACAAGCCATGCATATTTTATCGGCAGCTTAAAATTGTATATATTTCTCTCTTGCCACTAAGAATAAAGTAAAACTTCAGCTACATTTTGCGCCTCTCCTTCCTCCATGATTAGTGGTATTTCAACCGTTACAGCATTGCCCTGCTTTGGCAGCTCAGCATATTTCACGTCAATTGGATAACCAAAATTGC
>JAITFM010000053.1 GCA_031281335.1 Rickettsiales bacterium
AACAGAGCTGCCATCTTTTATATCAAACGCATACAGGTAGTTATCGATGGTTAATACTATCAGTTTATTATTTGTTACTATTGCTTTTCCTCTTATCGGAGCTCTCAGTTCTTTTTCCCACTGAACCTCGCCGGTTTTTGCATTTATTGTGTGCAGGACGTTATCTACTACAAAGAGAACAATTCCTCTGTGATACGATAGGCTCACGTTACCAATTTTTTTTCTGTGTGGAAGGTGCAATTTCCAATTCAGAGCCCTTGAGCTATTAACATCAAAGGAATACAAAGTGCCGTGCTTATCTACCAGAACGATGCTATTTTCTATAAGCACTGGAGCCACATAACCTTGCGATAATTTTTTATCAACTAAGGTTATTCGTTCGCTTGCCATTGTGTAACTACTACACAATAACATTATCATAACAATTATTACTTTCATTATTTATTGAAAACAAGATTTATGAATATACATACTAGAAGCATTAATCACAATGAAAATGTTCTTAATTGAACCAAAAGTTAAATATCAACATCATGCACATTTAGTGCATTGGTATTGATAAAATCACGGCGTGGTTCGACTATATCGCCCATTAACACTGAGAATGTAGAATCAGCTTCCTCACAATCTTTTATTTCAACTTTGAGCAAAGTCCTAGTTTCGGGGTTGAGTGTAGTTTCCCAAAGCTGGTCAGCATTCATTTCACCAAGACCTTTGAATCTCTGCAGAGTTAACCCTTTTTTACCATAGTCCATTATTATTTTCGCAAGTGCACTCGGAGATTTGATTTTTATTTCAGTTTCCTGTGACTTTAAAAATGAATCACCATTAAATAAGTCAATTATGTCATCAAGAGAACTCAATATATTTCGTATTTCTTTGCTTTCAAGCATGCTAAGCGGAAATGTATATTTGTCTGCCAGTCCTTGAAATAACTTAGAGATATGCACTTCTCTTTCTTCATCTTTTATTTCTACTTCCCAATTGTATTCGTTATACATTAACTTTAAATATTTCAATATCTCATAAGCAGACGATAGGGCATTCTTTTTGCTTAGAATTAGTAGTGACTCCAATAGATTTTGTGGTATTTCCCTGTCATAATTTTTGCTAATGTTTGAAATACTAAGACATTTGTCCAAAACAAAGCGTAAACCTTTGTTTGTACTGCTTAATGTCAATCTTTTAACCGCCGAGTTTACTATATACTCTTCAAAAGTTTCGTCATCTTTAATGTAAGTATCTTTAGCATTTTTTGTAACTTTATAAAGAGGTGGCTGTGCAATATATAAATACCCTCTTTCAATTACCTCACGCATGTACCGAAAAAAGAAAGTTAGAATTAAAGTTCTTATATGTGAACCATCAACGTCTGCATCTGTCATAATGATAATTTTATGATACCTAGCTTTATCAATGTCAAAATGCTCACTTCCTATTCCAGCTCCAATCGCAGTAATTAAGGAACCAATTTCCGCAGATGAAAAAATACGATCTAAACTTACACGTTCTACGTTTAGAATTTTTCCCCTTAAAGCAAGTACTGCTTGTGTTTTACGATTACGCCCCTGCTTTGCAGTACCACCTGCGGAATTACCTTCTACTATAAATAACTCCGATAACTCAGGAACTTTTTCCTGACAATCGGCAAGCTTTCCAGGTAGAGTGGAAATATCAATGGTGTTTTTGTTTTTAACTAACTCTCGCGCTTTCCTTGCAGCCTCTCTTCCTTTAGCTGACCTGATTACTCTTTCTACAATACTTGCCGCTAATTTTGGATCAGTTTCAAGTATTGTACTCAATTTCTCAGAAACTATGTTTTCTACAACTGTACGCGCTTCAGAACTGACTAACTTGTCTTTTGTTTGTGAAGAAAACTTAGGGTCAGGCATTTTGAGAGATAAAACACAGGTTAACCCTTCTCTGACATCTTCCCCAGTCAAATTCACTTTTGCCTTTTTCAAAAACCCTTCGCTAGTTGCATAATTGTTAATACATCTAGTTAAGGCAGACCTAAATCCTGCTAGGTGTGTACCACCATCTCGTTGTCTTATATTATTTGTAAAGCACAGCATATTTTCGTAGTAGGAGTCATTCCACTCCATTGATACTTCTATGCTAATGCCGAGATCTTTTGTATCGCCTCTCATGCTGGCAATTTTGGTAACATGCGTCTTATTTTTATCTAAATATCGCACGAAATTTGCTGTGCCAAAATTATCTTGAGACTGTTTACTATCATTAAAATGAGACTCTACGTGTGGTTTGTTACGGAGATCACGCGAAGTGATCTCGATATTTGAGTTTAAAAATGCTAATTCTCTGATGCGACTCTCAAGGGTAGAGTAACTAAAGTCAATGTTACTGAAAGTCTCTGTTGATGGCATGAACGTTACTCTAGTTCCCCTTTTGCTTGTATTTTCATTTACTACCTTTAAAGGCTCAATGGACTCACCATCTTCAAAGCGCATAAAGTGTTCTTTCTTGTTGCGCCAAATAGTTAACTCCAGCCAGCTTGATAATGCATTTACAACTGAGATTCCAACACCATGCAATCCACCGGAAACCTTATAGGTATTGCTGTCAAATTTACCACCTGCGTGCAGTTGGGTCATTATTACCTCCGCTGCTGATATTCCTTCTTCTTCGTGGATATCAGTTGGAATGCCACGACCATTGTCAGTTACGGATACTGAGCCATCTTCATTTATGCTAACTTCAATTTTATCACAATACCCAGCTAAAGACTCATCTATCGCATTGTCGACAACCTCATATACCATATGGTGCAAGCCAGACCCATCATCAGTATCACCAATGTACATACCTGGACGCTTCCTTACAGCATCAAGACCTCTTAAGATTTTTATTGCATCAGCGTTGTAATTACTTTCCATGGAATTGCTTTATTTATAAATATTAATTAATATTACATTTGTATATATCGATTAGCAACATTTTTAAACTGAGGGGATATCTTTGGTTGTGGTACATAGGTATAAAGCATGCCAGCACCTATATAATGGTAACATCCACTTCCACGCATTGTTTCAATGTACAAGCCCAAATTGAAACAACTATACGAAATCCTGCTTTATATTATTTCAAGATAAATGACTATAGTGAACTATCTCGCCATTTGATTCGGGTTTCCTAATTCAACGTAGGATAAATTACTCATACATGTTTTTAATATTTCTTTCTGTTTATCACTATCCAGCTTGCTGCTGAATTTTTGACACTTTTCCTCAAGCGCTGCACGTACAGCGGTAATAAACATTACTGTTTCAGTTGAGAGTTCTGAGGGGCCTGCAAAGCTCTTCCGGATCGTTTCTTGCTCTCCTTCAGAAAATTTGCTTAGAACCTTCCTAGCTATTGCAGGCAACCCTTGAGTGATTGCTTCTTCTACCATTTTACTGGTTTCCTTTTCATCTAGCGTGATAACCACTAATGGATGCAAACCAGATAAAGACTCAAATAGTTTATTGTAAGTTCCACCAGCACAGCTTTGACCTTTGTTACCATAAGTTGTTGCTGCATCTATAAGACCTCTTACAAACATATCCTTTCTATTTTTCATGTTTCCATCACTTAAAGGAACTGTTTGGTCTTCCATTCCTGTGTTTTTATCGCTGCAAGCTTTCCAACACAAAATAGCTGCTTGCTTTAGTGTTAACTGGCTATAATTATCTTTAAAGCTATTTCCTGTTCTATTGATAAACTTTAAGCATTCAAGTGCTTGAGATTTTTCATCTGCTTTAAACTCATTTGACTGTCTAATGTACTCCTCAATATCAGTTGTATTTCCCCTATTTAGCTGTATATAGAACTCTTCCTTATTTAGGTCCTCTCTATATTTCTCTATGAGTTTATCAACACTTAAATTTACGCTAGAAACTGCATTTGGATCATGAGTGGTTTGCTCAACAAAAGGAAGGACATCAACTAAACCATGCATGAGAAGCGGCCTTTCTTCTTCCGGAATTTCTCGCATTAAGTTAAAAAACTGCCGCACTTCTTCAACGAGTGTCCGGTTTAGCAACCATAAAAATAACGCAGGCAATGCTAAAAGTACACAGGAAGCAATAATACATATGATTAAAACAGCTTTTAGTATTACCCTAATGATATTTTTTGGCCAAGCCGATAATCTCGGTTCATTTTCTTCTGGTTTTAAAAAATAATTTACTAATCCTAAATACACAAAGAACTGTACAAGAAGGAAAAGTAGAGGAATCATGCTTACCAGTAGAAC
>JAITFM010000015.1 GCA_031281335.1 Rickettsiales bacterium
GTCCAAATTTATAGCGATCTGCTCGTAATTGCTCGGATGCATAAGGTTCACAATATTTCCTTCAGTAAAGAGATAAACATATTCTTCTTCATCTAAAATTGCTCTTCTGATTGTTGCATCAGAGCGGAACCTTTCATAGTGTTTTGCTCCAGTTTTAATATTCTTCATTTCTGCTTGTATGTATGCACCACCCTTGCCAGGTTGAGTATGCATAATACTTACAACCAAAAACAAACCGCCATTATGTTCCAACACTTGACCCGGCTTAATATCATTAGCTCTTTCTGCCATAATTAAACTTTCAGCTTGATCTTATAATTATACGTAGCTTTTTTGTAAATATCAAAACCTTTGTTAATCAATGAATTCTGGCATATTGAGTGCTATATACCTTTCCTTTACGTTTATATGCGGAAATATCTCTTTAGTAAAAGACAGCATAATATTCTTTTTTGTACTGGTGACTGAAATTTCCAATACATCTCCTGAACCGAAATTATGTATAGATTCTACATAACCATATAATTCATTATTCTCTAGCCTTACTTCCATATTTATAAGGTCACTTTGATAAAACTCGTTTTCATCATTGAGTTTTGGCAGCTTGTTTCTTTCTGTGTATAATTTTCTATTTCTTAAAAGCTCTGCTTTGTTACGAGAATTTACTCCGCTTATTGTGGCTATTACTAAATTATCACCTATGACAGACACCGAGCCTATCTTATAACTTTCATTACCACTTATCAGCTCACCATATAAAGAAATATTTTCGGGTTTTTCAGTGAAAGTTTTTACTTTAACAGCTCCTTTAATTCCGTGAGGAGAAGTAATAATTCCGAGGCATACTAAATTGTCGTTCATATTAATATGATAATTAAAATTAGTTTTTTTGTCTACAGTGTTGGAAGCAATAGGTAACCCATTTTGAATAAATTTTATTACTCCCTTTTTTACTCATATTACCTTTAAACTTATTGATATATCATTACTCCATAAAATCTATCTTTTTTCCCTTAACTTAATGGCAGTGACGCTGAGGTATTCCCAATTGGCAGAGATTACGACAACTAGATCAAGCTTTATGCCGTGATTTTTCTGGATCATCAACGGAAGTTAGGCTTGGATCTGATAATTCTGTATTTACCTTAGTAGATTTTAATGGATCTGCCAGCTTTTCTGGTTTATCGTTTGGAATTGGAACAGGCCAATCCATAATGTTTTGTGGTTGAATTTCTACTTCTGCAACTTCCTTCTTATTTATTGCAGGCGGTTGATTAACTCCTATATTTTTTAGTTGTTCATTTTCTTCTTGTAATTGCTTTAAATTCTCTTTGGTAAAGTACAGTTTTTCCTATACATCTGCTATCATGCTTTCCCTTTCTTCAAGCTGACGTTTAAGCCTATCTATTTTGCTTTGCATATTCTCTTCATTTAGCTCATCCGCAAGTGACTTCCCACTAGGTTGTTGAATTGCCTCCTCTAAATTTTCTTTTTCTTTTTGTAGTTTTTTCAATTCTTCAGCCAATTCTTTGTTCTGCAATTGCTCTTCATCCAATCGATTTCTCGCATTAGCTAATTCCTTCTCTTTTTCTGATGAAAGTTTTTCCAACCGTTTTTCATAATTGTCTTTTAAATTTTTCTCTATTTTCTCCAGATCACTCTTCAGCTTTGCATTTTTCTCTTGTAGCGTTCTTAATTCAGCTTCACTTTGCCCCAATTTTTCCTGGAGTGCTTCGTTGATTTTGTCTATAGACTGGACTTTGTTTTTTTCATCTTCTAACTGAGATTTTAAATCTGCTATTTCGCTACCTTTATCTTTCAATTTTTGCTCTAATTCACCTATTTTCTGGTTCAATTGTCCAATTCCTTGATTCTTGCCATCTAATTCTTTCTCACTTTTTTCCAATTTAGTTCTAAGCTCTTTAACTTTCCCCTCCAAAGCTTGCTTTTCCTCCCCTAACCGGCTTATTTCGTTATCACCTTCTCTTGTGATTTTTGCATTAAGGATTTTTAACTCTGCATTCTCTTTCCTAAGGTACTCGTTTTCTTTCTCTAATTCCTTTACTTTATTCTCTAATTCCTTTTCTTCCTGTTCATATTCTTCTTCGTCCAAAGACAAAGAACTTCTACGCGAAAAAGATGTAGATGTGCTTACAGAAGGAAAATACGCACTATCTTGTTCATGCGATTGTGGTGATGCAGGTGGATTTCGTATAAATGTTTCCTCCTCCTGTGTTGGCTGATTGCTCATACCCTTGCCCATGTCAACAAAAGCTTGATATAGAGTTTTTCCGTTTATGAAAACTTCTTTATTTTGTTTAACTAACTTTAATACTTCTTCTGAGTCAGTTATTTCTCCAAACTTTGGCTCACCAATCACTTCTAGTATACCATCAGATCCCACTTCTATAGTCATGCTACTATCTATGCTATTGCCTTCAGAATCCTTAGCTTGCCAGTTAATGGTCATCTCACATGAGCCAGGACCAGCAAAATCATAGTGCCTCTCATTGCCATTTTTTTTGCTTGCAGTTATTTGATTATCTCCCCCTAAAGATATGTGATAAACCTCACCCTCACTACTGGCTCTTAAGATATCACTGATTTTTACTGGTTCTTCTTTGCTTTCAAAACTGATGTTGAAATCATTATCTTTTGTCGAATACGCTAAGAAATTTTGATTTGGTAGAGATGATTCAAGTTCTTTATGCCTTGCATCTATTAATTGCTCAAATTTTTGAAAATCTGCTTCCCATTTTGAGTTTATCTGTTTCCTAACCTCTTCATCTTTGCGTAAAGGACCAATAAGGTACCAGATTAATTTTTCTTTTTCTAGTTTCTCTATAGCTTCTTGAAAACTGTTGTGAGATTCAATTACACTTAAAATATCCTTTTTCTTCTGTTTATCTGCATCTAAACTTTGACTCTCAACTAGTACATCTTCGTTTTCCCCTGACATTACTTTACCTCATTTATTAAATAGTATATTTAAATATTAAAAATTTTAAGTTAAAATTAATTAACAGAAGCGTAAATTAAATTGAGTATTTGTGGATTCTCTCTGTATACTGAAAGGTTATTTACTATTTAATAGACAACATGGATAATGTTATCATAAGAAAATATGATATTAGAGGTATAGTAGGCAAAGATCTGCAGATCAGTGATGGATATGAGATAGGCAGAAAATTTGGCCAAACCGTAGCTAATGTTTGTGTAAGCTATGACAGCAGAATAGATTCGCCGAGTATAGAAAAAGAATTAATCAGAGGCTTAACTCTATCTGGGGCAAACGTTACACGCGTTGGACTATGCTCTTCACCTATGCTATACGCTGCAACACAAATCACACAGGCAGACCTTGGCATTATGATCACCGCTTCACATAACCCTAGCAAGTACAATGGCTTTAAATTTTTCAGCAGTAAGAGAGTTTACTCAGACCAAGAAATAAAGGAAGTTATAAGCAGTCCAATCAAAAGCAGTACAAAAATTGGCAGCTCAATTAACATAAATATATATAGTAAGTACATTCGTATATTAAAAAGTGCGCTGAAGAACAACTCTACACAAAAACTAAAGATAGCTTGGGATTTTGGCAATAGCCCAGCAAGTGGAATTGCAAGGTATATTGAAAAGATCTTGCCAGACCATGTACATATCGTAACCAATAACTCTATAGATGGAACATTTCCACTACACGACCCAGATCCCATAGAGGAGAGAAATCTCGTTCAATTAATTGATGTTGTAAAGGAAAATGAATGTGATCTTGGTATTGCATTCGATGGTGATGGTGATAGGGTGCGCTTAATTGATAATAAAGGCAGTGTTGTTTCCAATGACCATTTATTTATGATTTTTGCACGTGAAATATTGGAAGAATACCCAGAAAGCAAAGTTATTGCTAATATAAAAATGAGCATGAAAGTGCATGACTTTGTTAGTGGATTAGGAGGAAGAGTAATTGTATGCGCTACTGGACATTCACTGGTTAAGAAAAAGATGGTAGAGGAAGAGGCAAAATTTGCCGGTGAACTGAGTGGACATTTTTTCTTCTCTGAGCTAGGTTTTGATGACGGATTATATTCTGCTATTAAAGCCATTGACGTTTTACTTAAGAAAAACCAAAGTCTATCTGAGGTGATTGAGGATTTACCAAAGCTATATATCACTCATGAAGTGAAAGTTGTAGTTAAAGATGAGAAAAAATTTCAAATAATTGAATCAATAAAGAAAACACTAGAGCAACAAAATATTACATTCTCAGAGCTCGATGGTATTAAAGTACCCAACAAAGATAATAAAGGTTGGTGGCTCCTTAGAGTGTCAAATACACAAAACTGCATTACAGCAAGATGCGAAGGAGATACTCTAGAAGATTTTGAACTGACTAAAAAGGTCTTGTTTTATTACATTGATGGTATCCGTTCAATGGAGCAAGTGGGCAAGGTAATATAAAAAGAACAACTAACCACTTGCTGAAGAACATTCACCTTCTGCGGTATTTGATGATGGAGCAACCAATTTGCTTAAAATCTCATCTCTCGGTCCCATAGCATAAATAACACCATCTGACATGAGAACTACCTTATCAACCACGGATAGTAACGGTAGTTTGTGAGTTATGATAATAGTTGTGGTATTTTGCTTTCTTGCAACGTTGATTGCATTAATTAAGCATGCCTCTCCACTACTGTCTAGGTTGGCATTTGGCTCGTCAAGCACCAAAAGCTTTGTGTTTCCATAAAAAGCTCTTGCAAGGCCAAGCAGTTGTTTCTGCCCACCAGAAAGTGTCACTCCAAAACTCCCTATCGTTGTATCATACCCGTTTGGTAAGCTCAGTATTAATTCATGTATTCCTGCAATTTTTGCCGCTTTGATTATTTCTTCAGGATTTAGGTCTGGTCTCATGCGAGCAATATTGGCTTTGACACTAGTGTTAAATAACTCAATATCCTGAGGTAAGTAACCAACATAATTACCAAAATTTTCTCGATTCCAAATGTATACATCAGCGCCATCTAGCCTGACTACACCGGATATGGGCTTCCATACACCAACGGTTAGCTTTGCAATAGTTGATTTACCAGAAGCACTTGCACCAATAACGCCCACCACATCTCCTGGCTCTATAACAAATGATATCCCTTTTATTGTTGGTTTGTTGCTCCCATAAGGAGTAAAAAATACTCTATCAAATTCCAGTCTTCCTTCAGGTTCTGGTAGAGCCATAGTTTGTTCTCTTTTTGGTGATGTGAGTATAAGTCTTTGCAGCCTACCATACGACATTCTAGCCTGATTTAGAAATTTCCAAGTATGAACTGCTGCATCAAATGGAACCAATACTCTACCCATTAAAATTGAAGCAGCAATGATGCTACCGGCAGTTTTATGGGCTGTAATTGCAAGTAATGCACCTGTTCCGATCACTGATATTTGTAGAGTTGAACGCAAAAACTTAGTGATTCCAGTAATTACATTAGAACGATTTTGTGCTTTGATTTGCATCGCTCGGTTCTGGTCGTTTCGTTTGCACCAATCAGAAACTATGAATTCTGACATACCCATAGCTTCAACCACTTCTGCATTTCTTGTTGCAACATCTATGGCATTGATATTCCGTATAGTTTCTTCGTTGGTTTCTTGCAATATGCGTTTAGTAGCAAGCTCATTCCATATTGCCATAGAGATTAATATAATGATTCCGGCAATAGCTATAAACCCCGTGGAGGTATGTATCATAAAGATCACAATAAGGTAAATTAACGACCATGGGGTATCAAATAGTGAAAATATACCATTTCCAGTAATGAAATTTTTTATTACCCCAAGATCTCGTATTGCTTCACCACTGGAAGTTGAGCTCTGCACTGATGTCAGCCTGATTGATCTTACTATCAGATCTGGTGTTGCGGCTTTATCGATCCAGTCACCAATCTTTGCCATGGCTAGATATCGACAGGTTTCGAGCATTGCGGAACACGCAAACGCGGATAAAGTGATGATTGTCAGCATAACTAGCGTCGATACGCTTTCACTCGATATCACCCGATCAAGCACCTGAGAGGTATAAAGTGGCAGGAATAACATTAACAAATTGATTCCTGAACTAAGCCAGAAAATGAACCAAAATGCACTTTTACACTTCTCTAAGCAGATGTATAGCGTACTTTGCTTCAATTCCTTTTTTATCGATGGCGTGATTTCCACAATCTTCCTTTTAACTTGATTACATGCACCATATACAATTTTTATTGCAAAAATATTAACAGCAGCTACTAGCTTTAAGTTGATATAATAAAATATTAATATACACGAATAGAAAATATAAACAATGGCAAAAAGAAACAGCTTTCTTTACCATCTAATTCAGAATGGAGAGTCCTTAATAACTTTCCAATTCCCACTTTGGCCTTGGTGTAAAATTGAGTGAATCCATATAACTCCTCTGTAATTTTTCGATGCCTGTCCACCCAACCATTACTGCATTGTCTGTACATAGGTTGCTTGGGGGAAAAAATACGTTCAAGTTTATGTGTTTCTTTAATTTTTCTCTCAGGAAATTATTTGCTGCAACCCCGCCAGTAATGACAAAATCATTGATTTCGATATTTAAAGATGCAGCCATAATAGCTGCATTTTTGACTCTATCGAGTAGTATATCGCTAACACACTCTTGAAATGAAGCGCATACATCACGCACATCTTGCTCGCTCATTTCAAGTTCTTGCACTAAGTTTTTTACTGCTGTTTTGATTCCAGAAAACGAAAGATCACATCCAGTACGGTTTTTCATCGCCCTTGGAAGTTTAAATCTTGTACCATCACCCTTTTTAGCTAATTTTTCAATTAGTGGACCTCCTGGATAGCTTAAACCCAGCATCTTAGCGACTTTATCAAACGCTTCACCCAACGAATCGTCCAGCGTTTCTCCAAGTTTAATGTATTTACCTACATCCTGTGCGATTAAAAATTGGCAGTGACCACCTGATATTAATAGGACTAAAAACGGAAATTTGACTTCATATAGTAACCTAATAACTAGCGCATGTGCTTCCAAATGATTAACTGCAATGAATGGTTTTTGTGCTGCATGTGCAATCGCTTTGGCCATCATTGTGCCAACTATTAATCCACCTATGAGCCCTGGTCCTGATGTTGCTGCGATCGCATCCAGATCACAAAAATTAAGGTTAGATTTTTCTATAGCACTTTTTATTAGACCACTTAAATGCTCCATGTGAGTGCGTGACGCTACTTCAGGGATCACCCCACCGCGTTTTTTGTGTTCTGTTTGAGAAAGAATCTCGTGGGCAAGGACTTGCTTATCACTATTTACAATTGCTGCCGCAGTTTCATCGCAGCTTGTTTCAATAGCTAAGATAGTTTTCACGTATACTTGAGCACTTTAATTATAAAAACTATACTCTAAAATGCCGTGAAAGTTAACTATATTCTGCTAAGTTAATCATCATCTCCAAAGATAGAGCTAATTTTTTTGCCCCCAGGAGAAAACTTACCAGTCCAGCTACTCTTCCCCTTGGTCACGTCTTGAATGGCAGTTTTATTGCTGTATTCCTTTATTTCCTTATCTATTCTGTCCATTATTTGTGGGTCCAGGCAACTCTTTTTCCATTGGTCGGTAGCAAGGAATACCCTGTTTAAATCTTGAGTGCGAATTAAGTACTCTTTATCTTTAGGGTAAACCTCTTGCGCCCAAGCAAATAGCTCAAAATAGCGTGCAAATAATTCCGATGCGCGTGATTTTGCAGTCTGATAAGCTTGTATCTCCTTAAATATAACTTGACCGATAATTCTCTGTACAAGAATATTTGCTTGCTTTAGGTTCTGCTCAATATCCTGATAGACTTTATGGAGAAATTCCTGCTCTAGCTTCAGGTTCAGCTCATTTTCAACCATATGTGAAAGTTCATGTACTATAATGTACGGATTTGACCTTCTCAGCACAATAACGTACCTATTTACAACGGAAGATTGAATTGTTTTGCATACTCCTTCTTCCATATCTACTAATCCCTCTCTATATACTTCAAACGAGAGCCTATTTTGCTTTATTAGTGATAAAGTAAGGTTTAATGTGTTCCTAAACTTCTCAAATTGATAGAGATATTCTATATACCGTGTGGTATTCTCACTATTCCCCACTTTAGTAGCTTGCCTTATTAAGTTCC
Organism: Rickettsiales bacterium; assembly: GCA_031281335.1. Classification (GTDB taxonomy): domain Bacteria; phylum Pseudomonadota; class Alphaproteobacteria; order Rickettsiales; family Anaplasmataceae; genus Wolbachia. Next base: position 8,196 of record JAITFM010000015.1, read on the forward strand.
TAATTAGCATACTTTGTTACTATAGCGACATTTCTGCTTTATACTCGGAAATTGACTCATTACAAAGTGTTTTTAGGGAGCCTTATTGTGTATATAGCCAATACCAAATCATGCCACTACACGAGCATAAGCCTACAAGCTAACGCGAGATAAAAAAAACTACTTGACAACCTTCGCCGCCACCCTTATTATAGTACTGTAGGTGTTTTAGGCCTAAAATTTATCTTTAATCTTGTATTAAG
>JAITFM010000124.1 GCA_031281335.1 Rickettsiales bacterium
AGGAAGTAGAAAAACCATTACAGCTAGGAGGTTGGCTTGGAAGCAGCCATCCTTTAAAGAAAGCGTAACAGCTCACTTGTCTAAATAAGTTTTTCTGCGCTGAAAATGTACCGGGGCTAAAGCTGTATACCGAAGATGTGAGTACTTATTGATTCCGATCAATAGGTGCGGTAGCGGAGCGTTCTGTAAGTCTGTGAAGGTAGTTTGTGAAAACTGCTGGAGATATCAGAAGTGAGAATGCTGACATAAGTAGCGTAAAAGAGTGTGAAAAACACTCTCACCAAAAATCTAAGGGTTCCTACGTTAAGTTAATCTGCGTAGGGTTAGTCGGTTCCTAAGGCGAGTCCGTAAAGGAGTAGTCGATGGCAATCAGGTTAATATTCCTGAACCTCTTAAGTGTGACGGGTTTTGTATTTGTATAGGTCTGATTGGATTGACCTATGCTTAAAAGAAGCTCCAGGAAATAGCACTTATATTCATGAGGCCGTACCGTAAACCGACACTGGTGGATGAGTAGAGTATACTAAGGTGTTGAAAGAATGATGTTGAAGGAACTCGGCAAATTGTACCTGTAACTTCGGAAGAAGGGTAACCTGCTTTTAGGCAACTATTAGTAGGTGGCACAGAATAGGGAGTAGCGACTGTTTACTAAAAACACAGGACTCTGCAAACACGTAAGTGGAAGTATAGGGTCTGACGCCTGCCCGGTGCTGGAAGGTTAATAGGAGGGGTGCAAGCTCCAAATTGAAGCCCCAGTAAACGGCGGCCGTAACACTGACGGTCCTAAGGTAGCGAAATTCCTTGTCGGGTAAGTTCCGACCCGCACGAATGGCGTAACGATTTCTCCACTGTCTCCAACATCAATTCAGCGAAATTGAATTCCCCGTGCAGATGCGGGGTACCCGCGGTTAGACGAAGAGACCCCGTGCACCTTTACTATAGCTTTACATTGTTATTAAAAATGTAATGTGCAGGATAGGTGGGAGACTTTGAAGTTATGGCGCTAGCTGTAATGGAGTCAACCTTGAGATACCACCCTTTACATTTTTGATACCTAACTATGTTTCATTATCTGGAACTAGGACATTGTATGGTGGGTAGTTTGACTGGGGCGGTCGCCTCCTAAAAAGTAACGGAGGCGTGCGAAGGTAAGCTAGAGCTGGTCGGAAATCAGCTTGATAGTACAATGGCATAAGCTTGCCTGACTGCGAGGCTGACAAGCCAAGCAGAGACGAAAGTCGGCCATAGTGATCCGGTGATTCTGTATGGAAGGGTCATCGCTCAACGGATAAAAGGTACGCCGGGGATAACAGGCTGATGGTGTTCAAGAGTTCATATCGACGACACCGTTTGGCACCTCGATGTCGACTCATCACATCCTGGGGCTGGAGAAGGTCCCAAGGGTTCGGCTGTTCGCCGATTAAAGTGATACGTGAGTTGGGTTTAGAACGTCGTGAGACAGTTCGGTTTCTATCTGCCGTGGGTGAAGGAAATTTGAGAAGATCTAACTCTAGTACGAGAGGACCGAGATGGATATACCTCTGGTGTACCAGCTGTTATGCCAATAGCATTGCTGGGTAGCTATGTATAGATGGGATAATTGCTGAAAGCATATAAGCAAGAAACCCTCTTCAAAAAGATTTCCCAATTAAGGCCGTGGAAGACTATCACGTTGATAGGCTAGGTGTGGAAGCATGGTAACATGTGAAGCTAACTAGTACTAATAGCCTGATCGATTTATTTGCTTTCTATGTGTGCATATGCAGTGTTAAATATTAAATTGAATTTATTGACTTAGAGATTTTTATTAACTTGGTGGCTATAGCAAAAATGAAACACCCGATCCCATCTCGAACTCGGAAGTGAAACTTTTTAGCGCTGATGGTACTTGCAAAGGGAGAGTAGGTCGCTGCCAAGTTTATAAAAATTTCTTTATCAATTAAGTGGTGGGTGTGCTTTTATTTTAATTTTCTTGTTTTACTATTGTTTTTTAATCTTTACTTTAGCTGCGTTGTCTTTTCTTCCTTATATGTTTGTCATTTTCTATATCATCCAACATTGTTCCCACTTCTCCTAGTTGCTTTCCTTTTGAAGGGGAATGACTAATTTCTGGTAATATTGCATTATTCTTCACACTCTTTAATAATATTTCTTGTTGAAGAAATGCTGATTCCCAATCTATCCGTGTTCCTGTTCCTTTTTCTCTAGAGGGAAATAAAGGCTCATACATCTTACCAAAGCTTATGTTATTTACCTCATTTATGTGCTCTATCATTCACCACACCCATTAACTATTTTTAAAAATTTTACTTATGTTATCATAAATAATATAGTTGTAAATACCTTAATTGAGATTTTTTTTATTTTATTTTTTTTAGGCAAATAGTTAGATCTTTCTGTAAGTTTTTATAACTTGCTTGCATAATATTTCTATGAGTCAATATTATGTAATAATATCCTGTGTTATTTATATCTAGAATGATGAATCTGGCAAGTGCCCGTAACCGTCTTTTGATTTTGTTTCTTTTTGCTGCTTCTCCAGCTTTTTTACTGATAACTAGACCTATCCTAATAGTGTAAATATATTTTTCGGGCTCTTTCTCTTTTATGGCATACAACGATATGTAGAGCCCACGATAAAAAAGACTACCAGGTGCTAGCTTATTTTTAAAAGCACATGAAAACTCTTTTTTTTTATGCTCGACAACTTAACTATGCACATAGTTTTTTGCATCCTAATGAGCGACGCCTATTAAGAATTTTCCTTCCAGCTCTTGTTGCCATACGTGAGCGAAAGCCGTGCCTGCGCTTTCTTATCAAATTTTTCGGTTGAAATGTTCTCTTCATTGTTTTTATAAATATAATTAGTTATTTTAATTTATTTTACTTTATTGTCAAATGATGGTTGCATTATATTTGGATAATCTTAAAGTTGTATTCTCGTAAAATAAGATTCGATAGATGAACTCGTTGGCAATAATCCTTTCCATACCTACGCTACTAACTCTTTTATTTTGCTTTAAGCAAGTGGATAAGGTTAAATCTTATTTATATCTCAGTTGTATATGGATGTTAACTTGGTTATTAATACTCTGTAACAATTGTTTTATAACTTCCATTTCTATAGCGTTACTTTTTTTCGCGTTTGCTTTTATATTCAAAAGCAAAAGAAATAAGATAATCAAATTCTCATTATTTGTGGCTCTAGCCATATCGTTTTTTATCACTTTATTTATAATGTTATCTATTCTTACCCAATCTGTTAATTTTTTTAAAGAAGTAGCTATTCCAGAATTCTTGTTTTGCTTGAAATGGAGCCATAATGTGATAACTACCAATGGAGAAAAAATAGGATGTTTCGGTATAACCCCACTTTTGGTTGGCACGTTGGTTATAACTATTGTAGCAATGCTGGTTGCTGTTCCGCTTGGCTTGTTTTCCGCAATATATATTAGTGAATATGCGAGTGGGAAAGTGCGTTACATTGTTAATACAACTTTGCAAGTTTTATCTGCTGTTCCTACAGTTGTGTACGGATATTTCTCGGTTGTATTTTTATCTTCTTCTGTGAAACAGATAGCAAGTTTTTTTGGTTTGAATATACACTAAGTGAGTGCATTATTTGATGTTTTATCGATAGGGATAATGATTCTTCCTTTTATTATTTCTTTATTGGAAGACGCAATCAGGTCTGTTCCAAAGAGCTTACGCTATGGTTTTATGGCATTGGGAGCCACTCCAGCAGAAACTATATGGCATATAACAATACCTTATGCAATGCCGACAATTTTAAGTGCAATTTTGTTGTCAATTTCGAGAGTGATAGGTGAAACAATGATCGTGCTGATGGCTGTGGGAATCAACTCAAACTTGACTTTTAATCCTCTCAATTCAGTTACTACTATTACCGTACAGATTGCTACATTACTTACCGGGGATCAGGATTTCAATAGTGTACAGACACTTGCTGCTTATGCACTTAGTTTAGTGTTATTTATTATTACTTGGCTCTTAAATGCGTTTGCACTGTTCATAATAAAGCGTAATTAGCAAATGTTGTTGCAAAATTTCTATTAATAATATAAGATTTATTTTCTTGAAAAGTTCTTTGGGAACTTTTTTATAAAATTGTAGTGTTAGGTGATAAAAGTAAAGAGATGAATATAGGTAGAACGGTTAAGGTAACTCAAGCAGTTGTTGATTTAAAATTTGAAGGCGAGCTACCTAAAATATTTAATGCTTTAAAAAGTAAACTAAAATATAAGGGCAAGGAGCTGGTTTTAGAAGTTTCACAGCATATAGGTGACAATATAGTTCGTTGTATTGCTATGGATAGTACAGATGGTGTATCGAGAGATGACGAATTTGTTGATACAGGTGTACCAATATCAGTTCCGGTTGGACGTTCAACTTTGGGGAGAATCTTTAATGTTGTAGGAGAGCTTATAGATGAGTGTGGTCCGCTGAAAGGAAAGTATGATTTAGAACCTATACACAGAGCGCCTCCAAGTTTTACTGAGCAGAGGATACAGGAAGAAGTTTTAGTTACAGGAATAAAAGTTATAGATCTTCTCGCACCTTATCTTAAAGGAGGAAAAATTGGTTTATTTGGTGGAGCTGGTGTTGGTAAAACAGTTCTAATAATGGAATTAATTAATAATATAGCAAAAGCTCATAAAGGATTTTCCGTGTTTGCCGGAGTAGGGGAAAGGACACGTGAAGGTAATGACCTTT
>JAITFM010000008.1 GCA_031281335.1 Rickettsiales bacterium
TTCACCCTCCCCTTTTCTTTTAGCCAACTAAGCAGTTCAGTATAATGACTATTGAAATATTTATCTTTGTTTATTGAATTGATTATACTTGATGCAGTAACCCAGATTTCACATTTACCACTTTGCTTCACTTTCCTACGAAAAAAATTCTCTAGTTCCTTGTAAGAATTACGACTTAAAATCTCGTCATTACTCCTGAAATCGGTCCCTTTAAACATTTTACGTAGAGAATCATTAAGTAAATCAATAGACTTATATCGTAAATCACTAGGATTATCTGCCAAAGCAAAATCAGCAGCTATCTCAACTGGTAACAAAATTTTCGTTATTGTTAATGCGCTATAAGAGTTAATTAATATGCTCAACAATATGCATATAGGACAACCAAGCGAAACAACTAACGTTACGAGAGAACAGAAATACAATGTTCTATTTCTTTTATTTTTTCTTCTTATGCGAGCATGTACGCGCCTGGACTGAAGCAGTTTAAGGAATTTTGTCTTTATGCTCACCTATTTTTAGTCTCTTCCTATTGCCTCAGCGCATCAAGAACTGAAGCAACACCGTTTTTCATCAAAGCTGCTTAGACTTACCGCTTTTGTAAGTAGTACGCTCTTTTATTCTTGCAGCTTTTCCAAATAGTTTACATAAGTAGTACAACTTCGCTCTACGAACTTTCCCCTTTCTTGTCACTTGCACTGAAGCTAACGCAGGAGAATAAACAAAAAACTGTGATACTATACTTTCTCCATGACTCACTTTTCTAACCGCAAAAGAAGAATGTAACCCACGATTTCTTTTCGATATACATACACCTTCAAATATTTGCATACGTTCGCTTGCACCGTCAACCACTTTAAAAGTGACCTTCAAATCATCACCAGGACGAAACTCTGGCAATTCTTTAGCTAACACTTGCATTTGCTGCTTATTGAACTTTTCAAGTAAATTTGTCATTTATATCTCCATCTAATAATTCAGGTCTACGCCTTTTTGTTATAGCTTGAGACTGTTTCCGCCTCCAATCACTTATTTTTTTGTGATTACCAGATAACAGAACCTCAGGCACTTCATGTTCTCTCCACTGCTTAGGTTTAGTATATTGAGGGTACTCAAGCATACCACCACCATAACTAAAACTTTCCTCAGCAATACTATCAGAATTACTTACTACACCAGGAAGAAGCCTAACACATGCATCAAGAACTACCATCGCAGCCGGCTCGCCTCCTGAAAGTACATAATCTCCGATACTTAACTCATAAGGAGTATACTCATCAACCACTCTCTGGTCAATACCCTCAAATCGACCACACAATATTGTTATATGAGTGAATCCTATCAATTCTTTTGCAATGCTTTGATTAAATCTCGTGCCAGATGGAGTCATATAAATAAATTTAGTATCCCTATAAGCAGTAAGCACACTATCAATTGCATCACTAGTAACATCAGGGCGCGTAATCATTCCTGCTCCGCCTCCATATGGAACATCGTCTACCGTTGAGTGTTTATCCTTAGCAAAGGAACGAATATTTACCACTTCAAGATCCCATATTTTCTTTTCTAACGCTTTTCCAGCAAGGGAATAGTTTAAAAATCCAGGAAACATCTCTGGGAATATGGTTAATATTGTAACATTGAACATCTTTGCAAATTTATAGTAAACTTAGGTAGTAAATTGATGTAATATCTACAATATATAGTTAAATCAAATATGCTGCTAGGCAAAATAATATACGAAGGTAAAGCGAAATCTATTATTGAAGCTAAAGATCCATTAACTGTTATACAGCACTTCAAAGACGACGTAACAGCCTTTAATAAAGAAAAATATGAAGTTATTGAGGGTAAGGGAATAATCAATAACTTCATTAGCGCTTTTATCATGGAACAGCTTGAGAAAGCGGGAATTGGCACACACTTTATAAAAACTCTGAATGAAAGAGAGCAGCTAGTTAAAAAACTAAAAATTATACCTCTTGAGATAGTAGTGAGAAATATCGCAGCCGGCAGTTTTTGCAAGCGTTTTAATGTAAAAGAAGGTGAGAAGCTTACATCTCCTATAATCGAATTTTTTTATAAAGATGACAACCTGGCTGACCCAATGGTAAATGAAAACCACGTGCTATATTTTGGCTGGCTATCTCGTGAAGAAATGGAAGAGGTTAAAACTACAACCTTAAAAATCAATACAGTTCTAATTGACTTATTTTCAAATGCAGGAATAGATTTAGTCGACCTCAAATTGGAATTTGGCAGGTTAATGAGCAACAGAACAAAGATCATCCTAGCTGACGAGATCAGCCCTGACAACTGCAGGTTATGGGATAACAGTACTCACAAAAAACTAGATAAAGATGTCTTCCGTTTAAGTTTAGGAAACCTAAAGGAAGCATATTTAGAAGTTGCAGAAAGATTGTCAGTAAAGTTAGTTTAACTAAGGCGCTACTTCATCAAGTGGTGGTTTATATTTCTCATGAAGCTTTCCAATAATTTCAATCTTTTCTCCACGTTTTTGGAAATGATTTTTTACACTTTGCATATTCTCAGGATCTACGATCAATACCATACCAATACCACAATTGAATGTCCTTAACATTTCCCTCTTCTCTACTTTACCCTCTTTTATCAGCCATAAAAATATATCTGGCCATCCCCAAGAACCAATGTCTATGTCGGCAAACAAATCTTCTGGAAGAATCCGCGGAATATTATCCACCAAGCCACCGCCTGTGATGTGTGCAATACCCTTTATCTGCGACATGATAGGCAATAAAGAATCAACGTATATTTTTGTTGGCTCAAGTAGTATCTTACTCCAGGTTTTGTTATTCCACGGAGATAAGTCATTATAACTTATGCCTAAATCTTTAAAAACATGGCGTATCAAAGAAAACCCATTTGAGTGAACTCCACTCGACTCTAAGCCAACTATACAATCGCCTTCCTTCATAGTGTTACATTTTGGAAGGATCTTACTTTTATCGACCACTCCAACCACAAATCCTGCAAGATCATAGTGATTATTACTATACATTCCAGGCATTTCTGCAGTTTCTCCACCAACTAATGCCATATTGGCCTGTTTACATCCTTCTGCAATACCCTGAACTACGGATAATAAAACATCTTTACTTAAAGTACCTGTTGCGAAATAATCGAGGAAAAATAAAGGTGTTGCCCCTTGTGCAATCAAGTCATTCACACACATTGCAACTAAATCTATGCCTATAGTATCATGCTTGTTTACTTCTTGAGCTATCAACAGCTTTGTGCCTACCCCGTCAGTTGAAGAAACGAGTACTGGATGGTCATATTTCTTACTCAGCGCAGCGAAATCGAACAGCGCGGAAAATGAACCTTCTTCGCTAATAACCTCTTCCTTTTTTTTAGTTTTCCCAACTATAAGGTTGACCTCTTTTATTAGCTTATTATACAGTTTAAGGTCTACTCCTGATTTAGCATAAGTACTCATAATCTTTACACAAATTCTACGATTATTAATACTATATTAATAGCCTGGCACAAAAAGTACAACGAAACTTTCTTTCAATTGACTATCATATGTCTACCAATATAGGGTAACCTAAATCATTTACAATTGTCTAATGAGCAAAAACGTGTTGTTGATAACAGAGCTACTATCAGGACGACTACTTCATGACTTTGCTAACTCTATGAATGGGATAATGTTTGCCTTAGAAGAGCTTGAGGCAGGTGACAAGAACAACGCTAGCGCGTGGAAGGAAGCATTGTCATTGCTTAGGGAAAGTTCTGATGATCTAATGCACAAACATAAAGTTATGAAACAGGCATACTCTTCTTCAGCAGACAACCGCAGCTTTGACCGGACAAAACTGAATATAGAGAACTACCTACTAAAAAAAAAATAAAACTCACATGGAAAACAGATGCATATTTTGTGAAATGCAAAGTAAGTTTAATTGAAAAGATAAACAAAATAATTTCCAGTATGGTAATAACCATAGCCAGCGCAGTAGCAGAAGTTGAACGGATGTCCGTTTTATTAAGCCAGGAGGAAGACAAAACTCTATTAACTATGCAAGTCTCGAGTGAACACAGGCCCTTAAGCAAATCATTAGTGGAGAAATTAAGCAAGAAAAAAGATGACAACCTAAATACAAAAGATATTAGCATCTACATGACCTACTTACTACTGAAGCACTATAATGCTAAAATACACTGCACTTGTGAAAATAATTTGTTGGAAATAGGCTTAACTTTGACTTAAAGCGATTCCACACTTTGTAAAAGCACCTACAAGCGTTAACGCGAAAATCGAAATTTTTCACAGCACCTCAGATTCAGGCTAAGCGCATTTACCAAAAATAAGCATCGGCGCTATGCATGTAAATATTGTAGACCTCTTTACCCAAAGGCAAAACACTTCCTCACAAGTAATATCAATGGATCTCTTGCTAACCAATTTATGGCAGGGAATTTTTCAGGAGAAACGCAGATGAGCACCGCAGGATACTTGAGGTATTTGAGGAGCGTAAGCGAGTTTTAACGCAAAACCAGAAAGCAGGTTATGCAAGAGATCTAATCTAGTTTCTGTAATCACCCAAGTCTAATATTACCTTATCAACGTACCTTTCACTCGCATTCTTAACAACGAATTTCACACCATTTCTGTACTTAACAACTTCACCTCCAGAAGGTACCTTACCAGCAACTGAAAGAATTAATCCACCAAGTGTGGCATAATCCTCCTCAGGGCTGCGCAATTCTATTTTTAGATTTTCCTCTATATCCTTTATCAGAGTCCTAGCTGATATCTCAAACTTACTCTGAGATAACTTTACAATTGCATACTCAGAAGGTTCACTTCCACTGTTGATATTTGATACCAATTCTTCCACAAGATCAGTTACTGAAATTAAGCCATCAGTTCCACCATATTCATCCAACACAACAGCCAAATACGATCTGGAAGATCTCATCTTGACAAAAAGGCTGGTGGTCCTCATCGAGGGCGGTACAAATATTACGTTTTGTGCAAGTTCCCTTAGGCTAAAACCTTCGTCTTCGTTTAGGATAACATCTTTTACGTAGAAAAAACCTATCACATTATCAAAATCATTTTTATAAATTAACACCTTAGTGTGGCGAGTATTTTTTATTTTCTTCATTACCTCGTGTTTACTCGATTCAATGTCCACTGCACATATTTCTGTACGTGGAGTCATCACATCAGTTATATTGCAGTCATAGAATTTTATTAGACCGTTGAATATATTAAGATCTGGTAAATCCTTCATTAATGCTTCAGTTGCACACTCTCTCAGTATACGAGCCCTTTTGAAAAGAAACAAAAAAACTCTGTACGCTACTCGTTTTATAAAAGCTCCTTTTTTACTCAACTTGCTTCCTACTAATGGTAAAAATATTTTTGAATCAGGTTTACCAAGAAAACTGTTGTTAAATGTTTAATAAGCATGTGAATAATGTCAAATTAATTTGTGGATTATCTGTTGATACCGGATACTAACAATTGATCAACAACTTTTTCACTGGTGTACACATAATTATATAACAGCGTACAATGGGAAAACCACTTCCATAAGGGAAAATTACTAACAATCTGAACATTCTACTTATATACATAAGTTACTACAGAAAATCAATAACATATAAAAGTTACTAACATACTTATCCACAAGTCGGGCAATAAGAATCTTCATAGAATTTTAAGTTAATAACAGACCATTGATAAAACTATTACTATTATTATACTTTACTGTATGAAAGAAGACAGATTAATTATACTGGAGAATAGCAAAACAATAGTAGCAAGAACCATAAGTGAGGGCAGGCAGGGCAAAGAGACACCAATCTGGCTAATGCGCCAGGCGGGCAGATCTCTCCCTGAGTACCGCGAAGCGGTAAAAAACGTGAGTGATTTCATAGAGATGTGTTATAGCACAGATTTGGTAGTGGAGCTGACACTACAACCAGTTACAAGGTTTGACATGGATGCAACAATAATCTTCTCTGACATTTTAATAGTGGCTGATGCTCTGGGTTGTAATGTGAACTTCATGCGCGGTGTAGGTCCAGTGATAAGGCCTGTAGAAGATTTTAAAGAGCTGAGAAGTCCACAGGAAATTGAAGCTAAGACCCTGCCGATTCTAAACGCTATAAAGGAAGTAAGGAGTTGCTTGCCGGAGGAAAAGTCTCTTATAGGGTTTGCTGGAGGGCCGTGGACAGTTGCTTCGTATATCATAGAAGGTGGAAGCAGCAAAACTTTTTCTAAAATACTGAATTTCTGTCCCTCAAGCTTGGAAAAAATAATCAAGCGGATAACGGAGGCAACAATTATCTATCTGATTAAGCAAATAGAGTTTGGAGCAGACGTTGTTCAATTGTTTGACAGTAATGCCGGAGCTTTGTCGAAGGAGCTATTTAAGAGATATGTCATTGAGCCGACAGAGAAGATTACCTTGGCGATAAAGAATAGGTTCCCAGATTTTCCAATAATAGGTTTTCCAAAATCTGCCGGAAGTTTCTATAAGGATTACTGTGACCAAACGGGTGTATCCGCAGTGAGTATAGATTATGACATTCCGATAGAATGGGCAAAAGAAAACCTGAAAGTCCCTCTGCAAGGGAACCTCAATCCTAGTCTTTTGGCATATAACAAGGCTAAAGCAATTGAAGAAGCAAAGCGTATAATAGATTGCTTTAGGGATTTACCTTTCATATTTAATCTCGGACATGGAGTGCTTCCTGACACTCCAGTTGAAAATATCGCCGCATTAGTAGACTTAGT
>JAITFM010000100.1 GCA_031281335.1 Rickettsiales bacterium
TTTTGTTTCTATTCACTTTAACGAGTGAGCTACCTTTCTATAAAAGACCTATCAACTGTTGCAATTATAGGCGTAAACAAGAATGACAAAAGAGTACGGGATTGAGTAACTATATACACTTCTGCTGGCATACCGGGATATAGGTATACATTTTTGAACTGAGCAAGCTCTGATTTTGGTATTACCACGCGTACTGAATAATAACGCCCTAATCTTGGATCGTCGAGGGCATCAGGAGAAATATGGCTTACTATACCGTTAATTAAACTTAAACGACGTGCGCTGTAAGCACTCAGCCTTACTTTCACCTTTAGCCCTTCCAATCCGTCAATAGAGACTATATTGCTATCTTTTTTTTGTGCTGACAGTATCTCCTCTATATTTCTAGTCTGGATTTTAGCGTCTATTATTAAATCATCATTAGATGGCACTACGCTCATAATCGGCACCCCAGATTGTATAACACCACCTTCCGTATGGTACCGTATATCCGTAACTATTCCGTTTTGAGGTGATCTAATAATTGTGCGTGCTAATGCATCTTCTGCAACCATCAACCTTTCTCTCAAGTCAGCAATAGACGTGCTAACTTCCTTAAGCTCAATGTTTGCTCTCTCTTGAGCGTCATTCTTCACATTTATGATTTCTAACTCGTTTTCTCCAATTTTTTGTTGCACTTGAGATATTGCAGCACGGTAATGACCAACTCTACCTTCAATTTCAGCAAACTGCTTTTCCAAAGCCAAAATGTGTGACTTACCTATGTGACCACCGCTAAGAAGCTGCCTTTTTGTTTCTAATTCCTCAGCTATTAAGTCATATTGCTTGAGAGCTGCATCCAGTTGAGAATTCAGCCCTACTAGCTCATCATGTAACTGTCTTATACGCTGTTGCAGTATGTCAGTTTTTCCCAATATACTCTTGTGCTGAGAATCAAATAATCTTATCTGATTTTTCATTGCTTTGTTTGCAAGATCGCCATCAGATAATTCTTTGACTTCATCAGGAAATTCAATTGTGTCTAAGCCTCCCCTAATAGCAATAAGTCTTGCTTCAGTTGCCAAAAGCGATAAGAGTTTTTCTTTGATTATACTCAAATTCGCCTTCTCATTGACATCACTTAACAAAACTAAAGGCTCATCTTTTTTGACTGCTTGGCCCTCTTTGACCAAAATTTTACTTATTATTCCTCCACCTAGGTGTTGCACTATTTTCCTGTTTGAAGATACAATAACTTCTCCACTTGCATGCACTGCCCCATCAATTGGAGCTATAGCTGACCAAATACCACCTATTCCAAAAAAAATGAGTATCACTATCAGGCCAAAAAACAGTGGTCCCCATGTTACTCTCAGGACCTCATTTACGTTATTACCTTCGCGTTTTAAAATAAAACTTACCACCGCATCAATCAGTGCGAACGTTTTATCCAAAAGTTTTGGGTATTTCTCCTTTTTATTTTTTGTTCCTTGCATGTTTATATTATCACTATGGCCAAGTAGACCTGTCAAAGAGAATCCAGCGCTAAGTTTTTTTAACTTACTTATCATATATTACTGTGAACTCGCGTTAATGTTAAGATAACATACAAAAACAAAGAATCCATGACTTATGCACTTCATTTGGACTGCAAAACACCAGAATAAACTATTTAGTAACAACTCTTGCATATCTTAATCTGACTTAGCTGTCATAGATCTAAGCTGCTTGTGTCATGCAAAAAATCTATTGCCAACTAGACAATGCTCTGTTAGTAATCGGATAAAGCGAGGTTATTATGTTTCGATTAGAAGGCAGAAAATTCCTGATTACTGGTGCATCAGGTGGAATAGGGCAGGCAATTGTAAAAACCATGCATAAAGCCGGAGCAATTCTGTGTATTTCTGGTACAAAAAAAGAAGCCCTAGAAGAAGTTGCTAAACTATATGAAAAAAATATTTATATACTTCCTTGTAACTTGTTAAATGCCGAGGAAGTAAACCAGCTAATAAGTAGAGCAAGTGAGTTGATGGAAGGTTTCGACGGGCTCGTATGCAATGCAGGCATTACACAAGATAGTTTATTGCTGAGAATGACAGATGAAGCGTGGCAAAAAGTGATTGATATTAACTTGAGTTCTACGTTTAAACTAAATAGAGAAGCATGCAGGAAACTAATTAAGAATAACTGGGGGAGAATCATAAATATTTCTTCAATAGTAGGATTAACAGGGAATGCTGGACAAGTAAATTATGCAGCATCAAAAGCTGGAATAATAGCCATGAGTAAATCTATAGCAAAAGAAGTTGCAAGCCGCAATATAACAGTAAATTGTATTGCTCCTGGGTTTATAGATACTAAAATGACTGAAGTTTTAACTGAAGAACAGAAGAGGAAAATACTAGATAATATTCCAATGAAAAAAATGGGAACGGGAGAAGAAATAGCAGCGGGAGTCCTGTTTTTAGCAAGTGATGAAGCAAAATATATCACAGGGCATGTGCTAAACATTAACGGCGGTTTATTTATGTAGTGATACCTTAATTTGTGGACAAATCATAAATTTTACTTTAAGATAAATATGTGTAATAAAATTGTTCTTATTACGCTAGTTTATTATTTAGAGGCAAAAAAATGAGCTCTACAATAAAAAAGTTTTTTAATGTCTTATGTTTGATGTTGTTTTTATCAGGCAATGCAGACGCCTCTAGCGCTAGTAGTGCTGACATGAATGACACAACTGCCCAAGTAATATGTAATATTATTGGTTATGTTTGGGGGATAGGTGGTCCACTTATGACAGTAGTAATAATTGGTGCATCCTTGCTTGCAATATTTGGAAGAATGCCTTGGCCAGCTCTCTTCGCTCTAGGTATGTTTTGTGGCGTATTTTTTGGCGCTAAGACGATTATAATGAAAGTTATACCTAATCTGAGCCCTGAGGTAGAAAATATGTTGAAAAGCTGTGGAACAAATAAACCATAAAAGGGCAGCATGCTAAAGTGCTTGTTGTCATCCATTAAATCGTTTCATATCTTCAATTTGCAACAAGTAAGGGCTGTTTTTTGGTAAAGTTTTAACAGCTAACTCAGCATATTTCATAAATTGTTTTAAATTACCTTCAATGCAAGCCTTTTTCGTTAAAGCAAAATAATGCATTGCCGTATCAGCATTACGTTTATATGCGATACTTAAATACTTCCAGACAAAGGCATTATTTGGTTCTACACTTGCGATCTGTTCCAGGTAAAAAATTGCTTTCTTTGCATCACCGTACAACAATAAAGTATGGGATAATGTAAGTTTCACCAAATAACTGTCTTTCTCAGACAAATACCTAAGCGATTCTTCGTACATTTTTATTGCTTCACCTAAATTCCCCGCCTTGTACAGCATTTCTGCTTTTAATTCATATAAGTATGGGTCATTGCGTGACTTTTGAACTAATGAATCAACTATAGCAATAGCCTCTTCCATCTTTCCTTGCCTATAATGGATTATAGCATTTACGTACTCAGAATTACCTTCATATTTATTGGATAACACATGTATGGGAGAAAAGAAGGAATCTAGCTTTGTAACCATACGCTTAAACCTTAGTAACTTATCTGCAAGAATTGGTTTCACACTGTTTTTAACCTTATAATTTTGTACAGCAAATATGCGCTTGTCACTAAGTGGATGAGTGCGAAAATACCCTTCAGTGTTTTCATGCTCGATATTTTTAAAGTAGTCAAAAACCTCTTTCATACCTGAATTATCATAGCCAGACTCATCAAGGTACCTTAAAGCATAGCTATCTGCTACACTTTCTTGCTCTTGAGAATAGTTAAAAAACAGCCTTGAGCTGAGTGCTACACCGCTTAACAAAATTGCACTAGTAACCTGGGGATTAATGATAATAGTAGAAACCAATCCTACCACATAACTGATCATTGCTATCGATTGAAAATAACCCACAGCACCACTCATCTGCAATACATGACCAGCAGATATGTGAGCAATCTCATGTGCTAATATGCCAAGCAAAACGTAAGGTTCAGTCGAATGTTGCAAAAGTCCTAAGTGAATGAAAATACTATTATTATCAATTACGAAAGCATTAATAGAATTATCATTAATTATGAAAACTTTTATCCGATCACTATCGATGCCTGCAGCAGAAAATAAGGGTTGCGCTAGTTCTTTTACCACTGCCTCCACCTCACTATCTCTAATAACGTTAACAGAGTAAGCGCTACTGCAATATATAAAAAAGAGCAACAAAGTAAAAAACTTAGCAATTTTAAACATGAAAATTCCGTATTTGTATAATTTTTAGGAACTTTACATTTTAACACTTAAATTATACAAATTTATAAACGCTAGCTTAACTTTTTAACGTAGCTAATAAGTTTATCAATGGTAGTTAACTTAATCTTATGTTGTTCAGCAAATTTAAGCAGCTGAGGTAAGCGCATCATAGAGCCATCATCGTTCACTAATTCACACCCTACAGCTGCGTGATTAAGACCAACTAACTTTGCTATTTCAACACTTGCTTCAGTATGACCATTGCGTGCTAAGACTCCACCATCATTTGCAATAATAGGAAAAACATGACCGGGAGTAATAATATCATCTTTAGTACTCTTTTCATCAATAGCAGTAAGTATCGTGCGCGTTCTGTCATGAGCAGAAACACCTGTTGTAATACCATAACGTGCATCAATTGATGTAGTAAATGCAGTGTGAGGAATAAGCTTTTCATCTACATTACTCTTCCTCATAAACTCAAGGCCTAGCCTACTCATATGAAGTCTTGTCATAGCTAAAAATACAATGCCAGTACCATATCTAACCATAAAAGCTACATGTTTTGGCTCTAGTTTTTCAGCTAAGACAATCAGATCACCTTCATTTTCTCTATCTTCATCATCAACTAAAATAAATAACTTACCAGAACAGGCATCCTCTAACACATCTTCCACAGGAGAAACGCTGGATATACTCATTGATGCATAAGTGGTCTGGACCATAATTTATTTAAATTCAATCTTAACTATCTTATACAACTTCTCTCCGCTTGGCACTACCACTTCCACATATTCGCCAACTTTTTTGCCAATTAAAGCACTACCTAAAGGTGAACTAGTAGATATCAACTGTTTTGAAACATCAGCTTCATACTCACCTACAATTTTATAAATATATTCTGCTTCACTACCATCATCACTGAGCATGCTTAATGTTACGGTTGCGCCAAACATTACTGAATCGCCAGACAAGCTTTTCACTTCTATTACTTCTGCATGTGAAATCTTGTTTTCTAACTCCATTATACGTCCTTCAATAAAACCTAACCTTTCTCGTGCAGCATGATACTCCGCATTTTCGGACAAATCACCTTGATCACGTGCATCAGAAATAGCTTGTATAATGGAAGGCTTTTCTTCCTTTAATTTCTCAAGCTCGGCTTGCATATGTTCAAAACCTTCCCTCGTCATAGGAAACTTATTAACAATTGATGAAGCCATAACCACCACCTAAACGTAATTAAATTGAGTAACAAAATTACTCACAATATTGAAAATATCGTCTTTTATACCATCATTCATGCTGTTTGACAACTTTTTTAAAACTCCAGGGTGCACAGTATGAAAATAATTGATAAGATCATATTCAAATTTATTGACATCGCTTATTTGTACCTTGCTTAACTGATCATATAGATTAGAAAAGACGTACATCAGCGCCACTTGCTCTTCTATTTGCATAGGTGAATGCTGTCTTTGCTTTAATAACTCAACAAGATATTTACCCTTGTTTAAGGATAGTTGAACACTAGCATCGAGATCAGACCCAAATTTTGCAAAATCTTCTAACTCTCTATATTGAGCCAAACTTAACTTTATAGAACCAGCAACTTTTTTCACGGATTTCAATTGCGCAGCAGAGCCAACCCGCGAAACTGATAAACCTATATTTACCGCAGGACGAAATCCTTTATGAAATAATTCAGACTCTAGGAAGATTTGTCCATCGGTAATTGAAATTACGTTAGTTGGAACATATGCAGATACATCACCAGCTTGAGTTTCGATAATCGGCAAAGCAGTTAGAGACCCCTGCCCTTTTTCATCAGACATTTTAGCAGCTCTTTCAAGCAAACGAGAATGCACATAGAATATATCTCCAGGGTAAGCTTCACGGCCAGGAGGACGCCTCAGCAATAAGGACATCTGCCTATATGCCACAGCGTGCTTAGATAAATCATCATACACTACCAAGCAATGCATTCCATTATCACGGAAAAACTCTCCAATGGCGCAACCAGCATAAGGTGCTAAAAATTGCATAGGCGCGCAATCAGATGCACTAGCCACAACTACAGTTGTATATTCTAATGCCCCACTTTCTTTTAGCTTATTTACCACTTTTGCTACTGTTGAAATCTTTTGTCCAATAGCAACATAAACGCAGTAAACTTTTTGGTTTTCGTCCACTTCATCATTAATCTTCTTCTGATTAATGATGATATCAAGCGCAATAGTAGTTTTACCGATTTGTCTATCGCCAATAATTAACTCACGCTGTCCTCTGCCTATTGGAATTAGTAAGTCTATAATCTTAATTCCGGTTTGCAGAGGTTCATGCACAGGTTTACGATCAATAATACCTGGTGCCTTAGACTCCATGTCCATTTTGTCTTTGGTTCTAATTTTTCCGCCGTTGTCTATAGGGTAACCTAATGCATTTACGACTCTTCCCAATAATTCATGCCCTACAGGAACCTGCACAACATCACCACTGCATTTTACAATATCCCCTTCTTTGACATCACGATCATTACCAAGTACCACTATCCCAGCTATATCATGATCTAAATCAAAAACTATTCCTTCTATACCGCTTGCAAAGAATACCTTTTCACCAAATTTTGCTTTTTCAAGTCCGTAAACCAATGCAATACCATCAGTTACTGAAATTACTTCACCTATACTTTCTCGCTTTACAGGATTATCAAACGCCTCAACTTTTTCTTTTATTATGTTTACTATTTCAGAAGCATTTATACCGTTTTTCATACACAATTCCTTATTTTCAATATTTCCATTTTACTCAAATCAACCAATCTATCTAAGTAACTTTTCAGCGAAGCATCAATCAAGTTAAAACCATACTTCACCACAAAACCACCCAGTAT
>JAITFM010000106.1 GCA_031281335.1 Rickettsiales bacterium
TAGGAACAGAGATAAAAATTACTATTAATATATAAAACAGTTTCTTCATATTTATCTTAAAAAAGATGTCTGATATCATTTGAGATCGCAATTGCCATTAGCAAGAACAATACAGTAGCACCAAAAGTGGCAGCATATTTTTGGCATTTTAAACTCAAGTCTCTGCGTATAACTGCTTCTATAATGTAGAAAAATAAATGTCCACCATCCAATGGTAAAATTGGCAGTAAATTAATCGCAGCTAAAGCAGATGAAAGGATCGCCATGAAATATAAAACCATAGTAAATCCCTGTTTAGCTGATTGTCCTGAATATTTTGCAATTTTTATTGGTCCACCTATTTCATTTATACTTCTCTTACCAACGATAATTTGAAAGAGAGCTTTGATCGTTAAGCTCATAGCATGGTAAGTTTCACTTACTGATAGGTTCATAGCTCCAAGAAAAGATGACTGCTTTAGCCCTGTTACATCAACTGAAGTAACTCCTATAGTTTCTCTTTCTATCACATTACCAAAAGCGTCTTTGTCCTTGATTGTTAATGGAGTTAAACTGGTCCTGTGCTTCTCATTGTTTCTGCTATACTCAATCTCCATTCTTGTTTTAGGATTCGATGTTATCACACGTAAAATATCTTCAAAATATTTTATTTTATATTCATTGATCCGTGTAATAATGTCACCTGGCAATAAACCAGCTTGCTCTGCTGGTTTATCTTCAATTACACTTCCAATCACTGGTGGAGTGCGATAATAGCCTACTGTACTAAAGAATATTGTAAAAGCTATGACAGCAAGTACCATGTTTGCAAATGGTCCTGCAAAAACTATTGCTGCTTTTTTATACCGCGGTTTTGTATGAAGTGAATATAACTTTTCTTCTTCAGTTAATTTTTGTTGATCAGCTGGAACGCTTGCTGCATTGCTGTCCCCTAGCATTTTAACATAACCGCCCAGTGGAACAGCACTTAATTTCCATCTAGTTCCAGACTTATCATGAAAACCAAAGATTTCAGGACCAAAGCCTATGGAAAAAGACTCAACTTTAACTCTGCATGCTTTGGCGATAATATAGTGCCCGTATTCATGTACAAATACTACAACAGAGATGATTAAAGCAAATGACAAAAGGTCATATGCTCCATTACTAAGCTGATGGACAAGATTAGAAATTAATTCCACCTGTATTTTAGATATTAACAAAATGTTAAGTATATTAAAACGCGCCTCGCTTGACAAGTGTTTAATTTAATCTTTAAATTAAGGAAAGTTTAGTAACAGTGACAGACACCTCTTTATTAAGAAAAAAACTGATGTATAGAAGCTGGCATAGAGGGTGCAAAGAAACCGACATGCTTTTAGGATATTTTGCACTGAAGTATCTTAATAAATTTTCCCTAAATGAACTAACTGAGTATGAAAAGATAGTTGATCTTGATGATTATGAGTTATATTGTTATATAACTCGCAAAGCAAACCTTCCTTCCAACTTAGATAGTAAGATAATGGACTTAATTACTTGCTTCATTGAAGCTAATCCTTTATGCACTCAATAATTTTATTTACTCTACTCAACACTTTAGTGTATTCTGTTCTTTTCTCGTTTCTATACTTTTCACACTCTTGATTCATTTCGTCCAATTTTTTCGTTAATTCTAAAACTTTATCCTCAAGAGTCAGTGCTGCAAGTAGGAAATTTAATGCGTCCGAGCCCTTACCTCCAGTTTTTTGAGATATAGAGCTAACTAGCTTGTTAAAATTATTAGCAAGATACAGTAAATGATCCTTTTTTCCACTTTCACAAGATATTTTGTATGTATTGTTGCGTATAACTATTTCTACTACTTGCATATAATGCTAAAAACTTTTATTGTATAACGTTAACTTACCCCCACTTTCATCTTATTTATTGTATAAACTTTTATTCATTTATTAAATAGGATAATTTTTTACTGCTACGAAAATATGTTTTAAAGTATTGATTTTTTACAAACTTCTGTGACATAAAGTGACTTGTCTCTTTCAAGTTATAACTCCTAATTGAAAAGGAGCCAAATCCCCTGATTTCAATTCTATTATGACGCTTCAATACACTCGAAAGTATCTCGAAAAATTTGTTGACTATAGCCGCTATAACCATTTTGTCTAGGAAAGGATGCTTCTCTGCCACCTTTGTTATTATGTTAGATTTCGTTGCCATTTACACGAAGCTAAAATTACAATCATTTAGCAGATAGTATTATATTATATTCTTCAACGCCCAATACTTCAACTTCTATCCTTTCTGACATAGAAAACTTTTTATTTTCCGGTAGATGCTCTTGATCTATTAAGAGAGTTACATCATTTTCAACTTCAACAACTAGTCCACCGTCTTCTCTCTTACCTACAGTAACCTGCATTTTGTCTCCTACCTTGACTTTCTTTATCAGCTCTATAAGTGGATCATACTCTATTTGCTTTATGCCAAGGTGAATTCTTGTTCGATTCACGTTAGCCCTTATTACTTTTGCCTCTATCGCATCGCCTACATTATACTTTTTTATCTCATCTGAACCATTTTTAGACCAACTTAGATCTTGCATATAAATTGTCCCTTCAACATTTTCGTCTATTTCACGATCATCAAAAGTAACAGATATATATGAGCCAGCATTATTTTTAACTTTACCAGAGACAATGGAGCCAGGAGGATATTTATTGACAAATACTTGCCAAGGGTTATCTACACACCTTTTCATACTCAAACTCATTCTGTTTTTAGTAGTATCGATATTGAGAATTTTAACAGATACTTCTTGCCCCCTAGTTACAAGACTACTAACTGGTAGATTGCTCTTAACCCAAGTTATTTCTGATGAGTGAACTAAACCTTCGATTCCAGGCTGAAGTTCAACAAATAACCCATAATCTTCTATGCTCGTTATATGCCCCTTATGAACGCTGTCAATCGGATATTTTGACTCCACATCTTGCCAAGGGTTATCTTCTAGCTGCTTTATACCTAGGGAAACTTTTGCATTTTCCTTATCTATTTTTATAATTTTGACCTTTATGGTCTGGCCACAAGCAAAAACTGCAGATGGGTGACTTACCCTATTCCAAGAGATATCTGTGATATGTAGCAATCCATCTACAACTCCTACTGCATCTGACTCATGAATGCCAACGAATACACCATAATGAGTAATGCTTTTTATTTTTCCTTCTATTATATCACCCTCATTTAGAGACTCTAAAAACTTGATTTTTTCACCAGCATGCAATTTTTCTAATACTAATTTCCTTGATACTACGATATTACCCTGCTTCTTATCCATTTTAAGTACGATGAACTTTTGCTCAGTTTCAATAAGGTGCTTGGCATCTTTTACTTGCTTCAGATCCACATGACTCAGCGGCAAAAAGGCACTTATTCCATCGCCAAGATTAACAATAAAGCCACATTTAATTGAACGTTTGATAACTCCACTAACTTCAGCCCTTGTAACTGCATCTTCTTCCAGTTTATGCCATTTTTCGTCCCTAATTGCTTTTTCACGGCTAAGAACTACATTACCATGATAGTCCTCAATTCTTTCTATATAAACTCTAATTTTAGAACCAATAACAATCTCATCGTTGCAACCAAGCTCCTTGATTGGAATTCTCCCATCAGACTTTAAGCCAACGTCAACCACGATATCATTAGGATTTACTCGTGTAATAACACCTTCTACTACATCTCCTTCCTTAATTTTATTAATAAAAGAATCTTCAAACAAAATGTTACTTTGATCTTCAAATTGGCCTTGGCATATATCTTCTATGAACTTGTTTGACGATAGTTTTCTGATACTAATTGGTAGATTTGCCGTTGGATCATTATTATTCATGCAATGTGACCTTTAATTTAAACTTTATTAGAAATAATACATTATATAGTATTAACAATTAGTTACAAGCAGTTTTTTTGTTAACTCACTGATAGACTTCTTGCATAACAAACCAGTTCCTAGTATGTCGTGAAACAAAAAAACTACTTGACAACTTTCGCCAGTCCTCTTACAATAGAGCTTTGGGTGTTTTAGACCTAAAATTTATCTTTAATCTTGTATTAAGTGACAAAAGCAC
>JAITFM010000127.1 GCA_031281335.1 Rickettsiales bacterium
TTATAATTATGCTTAGTGTAATGGTTCTCTCTATAGTAGAAAGGGGTATAAATCCTATAGGAATAGTCACATCTGAACTCTTTCCCACCAATGTTAGATTTAGTGGAGTGAGTTTATCACGCAATATCTCTTATGCTTTGCATGGTGGATTTACTCCGATGATATGCACTTGGTTTACTATAACATTCCCTCAAATAAACCTTGCCGCTGGGATTTATATAATCTTCTGCTTATTAGTCAGTTTGGTGGCAATATTGCAAATAAAACCACGAGATAAGAAATTTGATTGGTAAAAATTCTGGTATAAACCATACACTTTCCGTCAGCGAAATCAAAAGGACTGCAAGATTAAAAGGCACTCAACTTAACCAGTACACGCTGGAATGACTAAGCCCAATTAGGTTCTCAGTTTTTCAAAAAAATCTTTTAGCAAAAAAGAGCACTCTATTTCTAATATCCCACCATAAACTTCAGGTATATGGTTGCAAAATTGGAATATTTTAGCACCATTTTCAATTCCTCCACCTTTTGGATTATAGGCTCCAAAATATAATCGTTTAATTCTTGCAAAGGAGATAGCTTGAGCACACATTGGGCACGGTTCTAATGTTACATACACGTCAGCATCACAAAGTACTGACGTTGAAAGCAATTTACATGCATGTTTAATCACTAACATCTCTGCATGTGCAGTTGGATCATTGGATATGTTGTGCGCGGAAGAAACAACATTGCTTCTACTCACTATTACAGCGCCTATGGGAACTTCGTCACTCTTTTGGGCAAGTTTTGCTTGCTCCATTGCAAGCTCCATGTATCGGTATTTAAACACTTTCCCTTGCTAATCTTCTTTTTTTAAATTGTGTTAGCTGCTGCCTTAATAAACGATACAAAAAGAGGATGAGGAGAAAAAGGCTTTGATTGGAACTCTGGGTGAAATTGCACGCCAATAAACCATGGGTGATTTTCCAGCTCCACTGCCTCTATACACGTTCCATCCTCTGATATACCACTGCATATCAACCCATTTTTTTCTAAATCATCTTTATAATCTAAATTAATTATGTATCTGTGCCTGTGTCTTTCCGAGATAGTAACATCACTATACGCATCCGCCATTTTAGAACTTGGGCTTATATTACATTTATATGCCCCAAGTCTCATGGTTCCACCAAGGTCAATGTTCTTATCGCCAGCTAGCTTAATGACTGGATGCTTACAGGTACAAAATTCTTCGGAGTGTACATCTTCAAGCTTAATGACATTGCGAGCAAATTCAATAACTGCAAGCTGCATACCAAGACATATTCCAAAAAATGGGATATTATGCGTGCGAGCGTAACTTATTGCCGATATTTTACTCTCTACTCCATCATCGCCAAATCCACCTGGAACGAGGATTGCATGAGAATTCTGTAATTTCTCTTCTATGAGTTTTTTGTCGATAGGTTCTTCGCTCTTTTCCCTTGAGTTAACCCAATTTATTTTCATCTTGACCTTATTACTAATTGCACTATGACTTAATGCTTCAACTAGTGATTTATACGCATCAGGGAACTCAGTGTATTTTCCTACTATAGACACAGTGACTTCCCGTGTTGGGTGTCTCATAAAGCGCACCATTTGATCCCACTCAGTTAGGCTTGGTTTTGGCTTATTCAAGTTAAAATGTTCCAAAATTTGTCTGCCAAGTCCACATTGATTATATAAGACCGGTAGCTCATATATATGGCTCACATCAGGAGCAGGTATTACATTAGGTAAAGAAACATTACAAAGATTGGCTATTTTTCTTCTTTGATTATCAGAAATTTCTTTCTCGCTACGACATAATATAATATCTGGTTGCAACCCCGCAAAGTTTAACTCTCGAATTGAATGCTGTGTTGGTTTTGTTTTTAATTCTTGTGCTGCAGTAAGGTATGGTACCAAGGTCAAGTGTATAAGGATAACTCTTTGTTTTCCAAGCTTATAACTAATTTGACGTATGGCTTCCAAAAAAGGTTGGCTTTCAATATCACCTACAGTTCCGCCAATTTCACATATTACAAAATCTAAACCTTCCGTACCATTAAAAATAAACGACTTGATTAAATCTGTCACATGAGGAATAACTTGCACAGTTTTGCCCAGATAATCACCACGCCTTTCTTTCTTCAGTAACTCATGATATACTTTACCAGTTGTTACATTGTCGTCTTTGGTTGCTTTAATTCCAGTAAAGCGCTCATAATGCCCAAGGTCCAAATCAGTTTCGGCACCATCTTCGGTGACGAATACCTCTCCGTGTTGAATTGGGTTCATTGTTCCAGGATCAATATTCAGATATGGATCAAGTTTCCTGATACGGACCCCAAAGCCATGAGCTTGAAGAAGTGCGCCTACACTTGAAGCAACTAAACCCTTGCCAAGTGATGAAACAACCCCGCCTGTTACAAAGATAAATTTAGCTTCCTTCATCAATTTTCAAAAGGAACAGAAGTAGATTCATTTTCTTGTTTTTTTTCTAGTATAATTTTTTCTGCAATTGACTTCTTATGCACATCTTTTGAACATAATCCTGATAATAACAATGTGTTTATAATAAATAATCCGGCAACTATAGCCGTTGTTTTGCTAAGCGGATTTGCAGAAGATTTTACCGGGATCATTGAATTGAGCCCCTGCTGTGAATTGCTAAAGCCACTCAGCGGGCTACTCCCAGGTGGCTGCAAAAGTACTAAAATTACTAGAACGACAACTAATATTATTTGGAGCGCACTGAGTATCGTTACTGACATTGTAATAGGGCTGAAAATAAAAATTTTAGGAGCATGAAGTACATAAGTCAAGAGATCTGTTCAAGTAAACGAGCGTTTTATCTGGAATAACAGAGATTTATTAAATATTTTACCTTAAGATCCTAATTTCTTATTATAGGAAGTACACAGCAAGCAATTTATTAATGGTGAAAGATTACAAAAAAGGGCATAGAAAGCGCCTAAGAGAGAAAATTATTCTGGATAATGGACAATCACTGCTCGACTATGAGGTTTTAGAGCATATTTTGTACTCAGCATACAGTAGAATTGATGTAAAGCCAGTAGCAAAGAGTTTGATAGAAAATTTTGGTAGTTTAAATAAGGTTTTTAATGCTGATTTAGAAGCACTGCGAAACATTGATGGAGTCAACAATGCAGCTATACCTGCCATTTTCTGTGTAAAACAAGCCTTTGTTCGCTCCGCAAGAGAAGAAATAAAGGACCTGCCTATAATCAATAATTGGAAAAAACTGCTTGATTACTTAAGAATAAGCATAGGAAGCCTCAATAAGGAAAATTTTCGCGTCATTTACATGAATAAAAAGTATCGTATAATGGCAGAAGACCTGCAAAACGTTGGTACAATAGATCAAACTCCTCTTTATGTTAGAGAAATCATAAAACGCACTCTTTTAATTGGCTCAACGTCTATTGTAATATCTCACAACCATCCAAGCGGAGATACACAGCCCTCAAGTAGCAATATATCCCTCACTAGGCAACTAGCGGAGGCTTGCAAAAGTGTAGGAATAGAATTAATAGACCACATTATTATCACATTCGATAGCTATTTTAGTTTTAAGGAAAACAGGCTGTTATGAAAGCTTTTATAGCTACAGTTTTACCAATGTTTTGAAAGAAGGGAAATGAGTCAAAAAAACTACTTGACAAATTCCGCCGACTTCATTACCATAGCAACAAGGGTATTTCTGACTCAAAACTTGTTTTTGATCTGCAGGCTCAATAACAAAATTCAGTAAAAAACTCAGGGTATTTTTTGGCGGATTGTATCAAATTATAGCGGCTGCATGTCTTTTTCATTTTTTCTACATTCAGC
>JAITFM010000025.1 GCA_031281335.1 Rickettsiales bacterium
TGAAAAAGTTAAGAGATATTTTTTAGGAAAATCTAAATCAGCATCAGAAGAACACAAGAAAGAACGCAAGAAAGATTTAATAGAAAAATTCAAATATGCTGCCAGAGAATTTGGTAAAGCTGGTACTCGATCTGACCACCAAGCAGTACCCAAGGAGCAGCAGCTCTCTATTGATTTGGGTAACAAAAAAATTTTCGGCGTTGTAAATAAGGTTTTGAATCAGTTAGAGAACACATTCAAACATCTCTTCCCTCGTTATGGCTATTCTTCAGAAATAGGAACTAAAGAAAGATTTTTGGAAGTAATACAAGGGTTAAGTATTTCACTTTAGATAAACAGACTGACCAAACAAGATTCATTGGTGAAGAAAACGGAGAACGCAAATTATATAACTTAGCAGGTGAGCTATATGATACAACCGGTAAGACTAGTAAAGGAGAAGAAGATTGTGTAGCTTATGTGATCACACTTGATGGAAAGTTAGTAACTCATCAACACATTAATGTCGATGAAGGTGAATTGGCTTGCCGTCATTCAACTCTTGCAGGTGGTAAGCCAGTTTTGTGTTCTGGTTTAATGAAGGTAAAAGAAGGTAAAATAACTTACATAGACAACAACAGCGGACATTATAAACCAGAGCCAGCAAATTTATACAAGGCAGTGAAAAAATTAGAAGGTTTATTTGCAAAAGATGCAAAAGTTATTTGTTTACCATATTGGGTCAGCTTACAAAAACAAATTCCGCTTGTACGTAAAATTGTTCCAACTAAGCAAGAACCGATAGAGAAATTCCTAAGTAGGATGGAGCAGAAAGGAAAAGATGGATTGACTAAATATGGAAGATATTTTGTTAAAATAAAAAAGCATAATGAACAATATAGGCCAAAATTGTTTCTTGCAAGTTATAAGTCACCTACAAATGAACCGCTTTATAAACCAACTATGCATAAAAAACACAGACGGAAATACTCCGAATATATCAACTTACACCTCAACTTTTTGAAAGAGTTCGACGAAAATTCCAAGGTGAAAACAATGACAGTAGAACACTCAATAAGAAAGATTATTGGTGCAAATTATGGCCATAAACCAAAAATTGATATTCAATATAATGAAAAGGAAGCTGTGGGTATTAATGTAATCTTTCGCTACAAAGATGATTGTGATGAATTTATCAAACTTCTAGACCTCAAAAAGCATAGCTATATTTGCACACCTCATCAAGATGAAAAAGAAGTTGATGTGCTTCTTAAATATACAGATAATGAAGAAGATATAGCTGCTATAAAGAAATCAATGCCCAACAAACGTACAGTTTTTATGAGCAAAGACCAAGCTAATAAATTTATAAAGAACACTTTAGAAATTGAGATAGATAGTGTTGAACAACTGGGAAATACAGTAGCTGCAAAAACCGCCTAATAGCTACCTAAAACCCTTATTTCCCACTCAAGTTCAACGTTAAACTTATCTCTCACTGCATCTCTTACCTTGTTGCCAAGGTTTTCCAAGTCAGATGCAGTTGCATTATTGTAATTGAGCAGAAAATTACAATGTTTCTTAGAAATTTTAGCTCCACCGTTATCTAACCCTCGACAACCGGATTTATCAATCAATTCCCATGCTTGGTAGTCTTTTGGATTTTTGAATATGCAACCAGCAGTTTTTCCTCTGATTGGTTGGCTTTTGTTTTTTTTATCGATAATTTCCTTTAGCCTACACAATATGGCCTCATATTCTGAACTTACCCCTTTAAACTCAGCTTCAACGAAAATCCACTGCCCGTTCAAGCTATGTCCACGGTAAAAATAACCCATCTCTTTGCTGGAGAATTCATATAGATTTCCATCCTCTAGATTCACTGCTTTTATCGACTGTACAACACTTGCGATATCACTACCATACGCACCTGCATTCATTTCTAGTCCACCGCCAACTGTGCCTGGAATTCCAACCAAAAACTCAAGTCCACTAATTTGTTGCTCCCCGGCAAAGTAAGCGAGATTGCTAAGTAGCGCAGCACCACCTGCAACAATAGAATTGTTACCTTTACATTTAATGTACACAAACTCCTTACCCAATTTCACTGTTATGCCTCGAATGCCACTACCTCGCACTATTATGTTGGATGTTGCACCGATAACATTAATTGGCAATTCAGTATTTTTAATCAAGTATGTTAAATCTTCAATATCATGTGGTTTAAACAACACATCAGCTTGTCCACCGACATTCAACCACGTCATTTTAGACATCGGAACATTATAGCGATAGATTCCACGTACTTTAGGTAAGCTTATAAGCATTTTGATTTCAACTCTAATCCTGCATCCATACCCATTTTTTCTGCATCTTCTACAAACGAAGTGCGCTCAGTAAAGTATATGTTTTTTTCGTCTGCTAACATACAACGAAGATGTAGCATATTTTCACTCATATATTCTGCCAAAGCTGCAAGTGGTGTAAAGCATGAACCATTCACTGTCTTCATGAAGCTACGTTCAGATTTTACCCTTATAAAAGACATATTATTATTAATTTTCTCTAAAAGATCGATAATTTTTACATCATTTTTTCGACATTGAATGCAGATTGCCCCCTGTCCCACTGCACTTAACATGATTTTTGGTGGTAATACCTCTGTAATTAAGTGATGCTTTTTTAACCTTATGAACCCTGCTTCAGCTAGAATTATTCCATCAAAACTATGATTTTGCAATCTAGTTGTCACGTTTCCACGAAGTGGCACTATATTTAGATCTGGTCTGAAATTTAGTAGCTGAACTTTTCTTCTTATTGAGGAAGTTGCAATCAATGCTCGCTGCGGCAAAGACTCAAGGCTGATATATTTATTAGAAATAAATATATCACATGGACTTAACCTCTCTAAAACACAAGGAATTGCTAAATCTTTCGAGAAAAATGCAGGCACATCTTTCAGCGAATGAACTGCCATGTCTATATTATTCTCAAGTAGTTCAGTCTCGATTTCTTTGAGGAACAGTCCTTTGCCTCCTATTTCAGCGAGGTTTGCATTGGCATATTTATCACCAGAAGTTTTTATTTTGATAATCTCAACAGACAAATGAGGAAAAGAGTCTAGCAACTTTTGTTTTGCCTCTAAAGCTTGAGCAATCGCAAGGCTGCTTCCTCTGGTACCTATCCTGATTAACATGTGTGTAGCTATTAAAATTTCTTAGGTGAATACTGCCAGTATCCCTAAGTAATGTGACACGAAATATTATAGAATTCAAGCCTGTGATCGCTAGATCGATAACTGAAAAAGTTGCATTGTATGTTGCATTATCTGCATTTTATCAGCATACTACAAGGATAATGTAATGCAGATATTATGCCGATGAAGTTTACACCAAACTATGCAATTACCTCCAAGATTGCTAGCTATCTTATGAGAATCGAAGCAGCAAAAGAAAAAGTGTTGCATTTGCCACTCACTGTATCAATGCTTTCGTCTCTTCGTGAAACTGCACGGCTCTATACCACACACTATTCCACTATGATTGAGGGAAACCGACTTGAGCCTAAACAGATTGAAGAGATTTTAAAGCATAAAGGTCACTTCCCAAAGTATGAGAGAGATGAAAATGAGGTTAAAGGATATTATGCAACTTTAACTCAAATTGAACAATGGGCAGCAAGGGAAATACCTATTACTGAGAAAACTATCCAAACACTGCATGCCCTAGTAATGGCAGGTGGAAAATCTAAGGTGAAACTAACCCCTTATCGAGATGGTCAAAACGTTATTCGCGACAGCCGTACACGTGCAATAATTTATATGCCACCAGAAGCAAAGGATGTGCCAAAGCTCATGAGCAGTATGGTAGATTGGATTCGTGACAGCGAACAAGTGCCTTGCCCAATTATAGCAGGTATCGTGCATTATCAATTTGTAACAATTCACCCTTACTATGATGGTAATGGTCGTACTGCGAGATTGCTGACTACATTAATTTTACACCTTGGTGGGTATGACCTAAAGGGACTTTACTCATTGGAAGAATATTACGCTAAAAATCTTGGGGCATATTACGAAGCAATCAGTATAGGTCTATCGCATAACTACTATATGGGACGAGCTAAAGCAGATATCACTAAGTGGGTGGATTATTTTATAGAAGGAATGGCAAATTCATTTGAGAACGTGTTGCAGCGTATAAATGAAGAAGGGCACAGAACTGACCAGGCTGATCTCATACGCAAGCTTGACCCTAAACAGCATAGGGCTCTTGAGCTCTTCGGGGAATTTTCCACTATCACAACTAGTCAAATAGGCAAATTATTTAATTTTAAGCCTCGTACCAGTGCGCAACTTTGTAAAAAGTGGGTAGAAATGGGATTTATTGAAGTTGTAGACTTTTCCAACAGAGGAAGAAAATACAAGCTTAGCAAGCAATATGAAGATTTGATCTCAAACTAACCGAAGCATTAACTGAAGAAATCAGAGTTGCATTGGAAGAGTTGTCAAATTCATAAATATAGTATTATCTGCATTTTATCAGCACAATACAAAAGTAAGATAATGCAGATATTATGCCGATAAAGTTTACACCAAACTAAGCAATTTTTGTGTTAAAACTTGCTTAAAATTCCGTGACAATGTTATATATTTTGATTCTGTCTATTTTAAGCAAGGTTGATAAGCTCTTTTATTTGAAATATGTCTTAAAATCAAATTTTTTAGGTAAAGGACCAATAACCAACAGCAAATTCTTAATCTGTTTGCACAGTATTGACATCTAAGAACTTGTCTTGAAAGGAGTTAAGCAGCCAATTTAGCAAGCATAATGGTAATCATATTAAAGGAAATATTAGCTTTTGAAGTGAGAGGAGAATGCTCATAATCTTTGCTCATGCGCCTAAAATTGGAAAGCCAAGCAAACGTTCTTTCAACAACCCAACGTTTACCCTGAATCCTGTATCAACTAATTTCTTGGCAATTGTTAATAAACACCCCGTTTCCAATAAACAGCGGTTTTGTAATTTACCTGTGTATTCTTGGCCAGCAAAAAACTTACACAAAGTTAGAGCTTTTTGTTTAGCCTGAGTAAAAAGATTTAGAGCACCATCACGATCTCTGGGACTGTACATCTAAGGCTTGATGTTTATTGCATATTTAGCTAATCTTTATTACAATTGCGAAAAACAACTTTAGCTTTTATGAAAACTGTATATGTATGTCAATCCTGTGGTCATAGCACTGGCAGGTGGGTAGGAAGGTGCATTGCGTGTGATAATTGGGATACAGTTGTTGAAGAAATAGTCGTAAGAACAGAAACGAAAAGTACATCTGTACCAATTTCAATAAAGGCGTTATCGGATGATGAAATTGTTACCCCGGATCGTCTTTTA
>JAITFM010000030.1 GCA_031281335.1 Rickettsiales bacterium
AAACCGCAACTAACCTTAGCTTAATGTTTAAGAAATTTACTAAACAGAAAAAAAGACAAAAGAAATCCCGTGGTAGAAGTTGCTCACTCTCTAATCCTGCAAATTGGCGTACTATACTGCCTTGAACGACTTATAAGCGCGTTTCAGCTTGTATAGGCAAAAACCTAGAAGTCTAGGTAAAATTAATAAAGACATAAGGTGCACATAGTGCAAAAAATTAAACATAAGACGCCAACCGTGATACTTTCGTCGTTTAATCTGCACAGACTGAAGCTAAATGAATAGCTCCAACTCTATGATAAGGGGGTTGAAGAAGTTTGTCAAGTAGTTTTTTTCGTTTCTAGTAGCCAGTACTTGGATTTCCTAGTAGGCTCAAATTACAACAGCTATGCGTCAAGCACTGAAATAACAGGAAAGGAGCGCTGATTAGATCGTTTCATAGCGGTCTAAGATCTTTCTCCAATCCAAGCTACTTGAATGGCTTCGAGTATTTTTTCGTTACAACGTTTTTCATCATCGTCAAATCCTTCTAAACTCAAGACCTTTTTTTTAAGCTCAGTAAACCTGATGTTAACTATATCTTCGTCTGGAAATTTTTCCTCTAAAGCTTCTGCGATGTCTTCTATATCAAACCATTTCATATTTCTTGAACACTCTGCCAAACTAAATTGGTGCCCATGGGGAGACTTGAACTCCCAAGGTCGCAAAACCCACGGATTTTAAGTCCGCTGCGTCTACCGATTCCGCCACACGGGCTCTTTTTTATTTTACCTAGAGTAGAACTCTACTACTAAATTAACTTCCATATCCGCTGAGTAAGGAACTTCAGAATATTGAGGCATTCTTAAAAACTTCACTGAATGCTCTTTACTGTTTGTTTCTAAATAGTCTGGAGCCTTGCGTTCTTGTTTTTCCGCAGCCTCTACTACTACCGGGATTTTTACTGCTCTCTCTCTTATTTTTACTATATCACCAGGTTTTACTCGATAGCTCGATATATTAACCACTTCATCATTAACTGTAACATGCTCATGAGATATGAGCTGTTTTGCTGAATAAATTGTTGGTACAAGGCCAGAGTGATACAAAACAGAACTTAACCTTGATTCTAAGACACCAATAAAATTATCAGCTGTGTAACCTTTCCTGTTATAAGCATCTAAGAATATACGCCTGAGCTGCTTACTTGAAATTGCATAATAAAACTTAAATTTCTTATGTGCAGCGAATTGCTTACCAAAATCAGATAACCTTTTGAACCCAAGAATACCGTGCTGACCTGGAGGATATTTCCTTTTGTTTACTGGATCTTTTGCTCTACCCCACAAATTTATACCAAGCCTACGGCTGATTCTATACTTTCTATTGATAACAGTTGTCATATAAAAACTCTCACAATCTAACTCTAGATTATTAAGGATTTTAGCATTAAGTGTCAACTTGTTTTTGCCAGTTTAATTTCTTATACTTCACTTTTAAGTTTTTCTATTGACATATGAACCATCTACCTTTGGAATCTATGGCAAATGCTATCCGCTTTTTATCAATTGATGCAGTACAAAAAGCAAACTCTGGGCACCCAGGTATGCCACTTGGCATGGCAGATGTTGCAACTGTTTTATTTGCTAAATATCTAAATCACAACCCTGATGATTCTAAATGGGTCAACAGAGACCGTTTCGTTTTATCAAACGGCCATGGTTCAATGCTGCTATACTCTATATTATACCTTACAGGTTACATTGGTATAGATGAGTTAAAGAACTTCAGGCAACTCACATCCAAAACTCCAGGTCATCCAGAGTATGGCTTGACTCCAGGAATAGAAACAACAACAGGCCCACTAGGGCAGGGGCTCGCCACTTCAGTTGGCATGGCACTTGCTGAATCGATCCTTGAAAAGCAGTTTGGAATTAAGCATTACACTTATGTAATGCTAGGAGATGGCTGTCTTATGGAAGGAATAAGCCATGAAGCAGCATCACTTGCTGGACATCTTAAATTGAATAAGTTGATAGCCCTTTTTGATGATAATGACATCTCTATAGATGGTGCTACTAGCCTCTCTTGTTCTGATGACGTGGAAAAGCGTTTTTCAGCTTATGGGTGGAATGTTAACAAAATTGATGGTCATGATTTTAACTCCATATCGCTTGCAATAGAGCAAGCGCAAAAATCTGACAAGCCGTCGCTTATTTGCTGCAAGACCATCATCGGAAAATTTTCAAGCCGTGCCGGTACATCTTCTGCTCATAGTGGTGCTTTTACGGAGGAAGATATAAAAAAGATGAGAGAGAGATTAAATTGGAACTACGAACCATTTCATGTGCCAGAGAACGTGAAAAATGCCTGGATGGAAACAGTTGAGAGAGCAAAGCAAAACTACGTGTCCTCGACCAGTGAAGAGTTGCAAAGAAGACTTGATAAGCGTTTACCAGATAATATCGAGAGCGATTTGGCTAACCTAAAGAAACAAATACACGAGGCAATGCCAAACGAAGCTACACGGTCCTCTTTTGGCAAGGTAATGGAACTCTTAACTAAGTCCATGCCGGAATTAATTGGTGGGTCTGCTGACCTTACTGGGTCAAATTGCACTAAATATAAGCATATGGAGGTAATAAATAGCAGTAATTATAGTGGTTCTTATGTCCACTATGGAGTGAGAGAACACGCTATGGCAGCTTGTATGAACGGCATGGCTCTTCATGGCGGAATTCTTCCTTACGGTGGCACTTTCTTGGTGTTTTCCGATTATTGCCGCCCTGCTATACGTCTTTCAGCTTTGACGAAACAGCAGGTCATATATGTAATGACTCACGACTCAATTGGAGTAGGAGAAGATGGCCCAACTCATCAGCCGATAGAGCATTTAGCCTCTCTTCGTGCTATACCAAATTTGTACGTCTTTAGACCAGCCGATGCAATCGAAACTCTGGAGTGTATTAGCATTGCACTGGAAAAAAAAGAGTCACCCACATTGTTTGCACTTTCAAGGCAAAATGTGAATTACATGCGCAAATTCCACTTTGATGTCCACCAGTCTGCCAACCTATCGAAGTTTGGTGCATATACCCTATGCGAATATTCAGGAAAGCTAGAAGTGACAATATTTGCAACCGGATCTGAGGTTGAAATTGCAGTTGAAGCAAGAAAAAAATTGCAGGAAAAAGGTATAGGTGCGAGGGTTGTTTCTATGCCATGCTGGAGACTTTTTGACGAGCAAAGCGATGAGTATAAAGCAGCAATATTAAATAATGACAGCATTAAAGTTGCAATTGAAGCTGGAAGTGAAATGGGTTGGCATAAATATATAGGCTCAAATGGTATATTTATTGGCATGAAAAGCTTTGGAGAATCAGCACCTTATAAAACACTTTATGAGCATTTTAATATCAGTGCTGATCATGTAGTAAAATGTGTGTGCGAGAAATTGGTTTGCACTCAATAGACCTTACATAACTATACGAAATTCCAGTATCTGATGCCAGAAAAAAAGAACCTGCTTACTATATAATCACCCTCTTGAGTATTTTTCAGTACATTTGAGTAGGCAGTATATAAGAACCGCAATTGTAGAGCATATTATTGTTAATAGTAAATTTGATAAAATACCGTAAGAAAAGAATTTTCCTACTATATATACTCCGATGGCTCCGAACATCATATTGCAGAATGAGAGAACTGCACTACCAAGCCCTATACTTTTGGTTATTTCTAACGCAGAGGTTACGTTATTGCTTATTACGAGTGCAAGACCTATATTGCTTGGAACCCAAACAGTTTGAAGGACAAACACGTTTAATTTGCCTATGGAGTAAAAATATACCAGCAAACTCTCGGGTATTATTGGCAACATCAAACCTATTATTAACATCCGGCTAACCCCTATTTTTGGTACATATCTTCTGTTAATCAAAGTTCCAATTATGTAAAATATAACTATGATTGATATTAGATAACCAAAATATTGTACTTCAACATCCATAGACTCAAATATGAAAGGGTAGTTAGCAATATACGCCCAAAGCCACATGAAAGTTAACCCATGGATAGCTGCGAACCCAAGAAAACGATGATTTCTAAATATTGATATATATTGTTTAGGAATACTGACCATTACACTAGCTATATTGGTTTCACTTTTACTTATAGTAAGTGTTTCTTGTAACTTAAAGTAAATAAAAACGAGCATAACAATTGCCGCGAGTGATATAATAAAAAACAAAAATTTCCAACTGTACCCACTTGAAATTATATAACTGCCTACCACTGGAGCTATCCCAGGTGAAAGCGCTACTACCATATTTAACTTTGAAATTACTCTTGAGTATTCACTACCTGAGTACATATCCCTTATTGCTGCATACCCAACCACGCCTGCAACACCAGCCCCTATTCCTTGTATAAAGCGAATGAGTATTAAGAGCGCAATATTGTCAGCTATGTAACATGCAATACTCGCCAAAGTAAAAATTGCCATACCGATCAGCATGATTGGACGCCTACCATAATGGTCAGATAGTGGACCATAAATTAATCCGGATATCGCAATTCCAACTAAATTTAAGCTGATTGTAAGCTGCACCACATGGCCTTCTACTTCAAAATAGTGAGCAATGTTCGGTAGTGCGACTGAATACAGATCAGTTGCCATATCGGCAATTGCTACAGATAATATCATGATAAGAGAGATAATATTTTGTATTGCCACTTAATGGATTCGCTGAGCTATAAAAGTTTTATTATAATACATTTTCCTCATTTGGTTACATTAATTTAACTACTGAAGTTTAAAACAGTCATGCAAGGGATCTATTAAAAGACCTGTGAAAATTTCATAAAATTATCGTATAGTGTAATGGTTGATATAATAGATAGCATGGATAAATCACAATTGGTTAAAGAGGTGTTTGACTCCGTAGCAAATCGCTACGATGTTATGAATGATATAATGAGCCTTGGAATGCACAGGCTATGGAAGGATAAGATGGTAAATAGTATGCATTTTTCAAAAAACTCTAAGGTTTTAGATATCGCTGGAGGAACTGGAGATATAGCAATAAGAATAGCGAGAAGAGAACCAAGTGCTCAGGTCACAATATGTGATATAAATCAAAATATTCTGAGCAGAGGCCGTGATAAAGCTATAAATGCAAACCAGCTTAATTTTAATTGGGTGTGTGCAGATGCAGAAAGCTTACCGTTTAAAGATTTCAAATTTGATTACTGCACAGTAGCCTTTGGTATTCGAAACGTTTCCGACCGCAAGAAGGCTTTAAGTGAAGCATATAGGGTATTAAAACCAAATGGGCAATTTATCTGCCTGGAGTTTGCCCCTATGCACTATCAGAATGAAATGTTCACCAAATTTTATGACTTATATTCATTTAAAGTAATTCCTAAAATTGGCAGCATAGTTGCTAAAGATAAGAGTTCCTATGAATATTTGGTGAAAAGCATCAGAGAGTTTCCAACTCAGGCTGAGTTTAAAATTGAAATTGAAGAAGTAGGCTTTAAGAATGTTGAGTTTCATAATATGAGCTATGGAATAGTGGCATTACACATTGGAACAAAATGAACATTAAACTCTGGTATAGAACACTAGATTATTATCTCATTATTCCAGTAGTCCTTTTGCTGACTATAAGCTTCGTTCTTGTTCATTCGGCAAGTCCTGCAATTGCACAGCGCCTTTCTTTACCGCAAAATTATTTTATACAGCGCCATACAGTTTATATAGTTCTGTCACTGGTTACCCTAGTAACGTTTTCTTTTCTCAATATAAAAACCATATTTAACCTCTCATTTGTGGGTTTTACTCTGTTTATTATTCTAATGGTAGCTGTGGTAATACTTGGCATGGAAGCAAAAGGGGCGAAACGATGGTTATATATTGTCAAGATTTCAATTCAGCCATCTGAGTTTGTAAGGCCATTCTTTTCTGTTGTTATAGCTGGTGTCTTGGCTAGCGAAATGAAGTTTAAAATTCACATGTCAATCATAGTATTTCTGTTGGTTTTTACATTGTTACTTTTACAGCCTGATTTCAGTATGTCCATGCTTTTGACATATTCTTTTACTAGCCAAATGTTTATTGCATGTATACCACTTTTATACTTTGTATGCATAGTAGGAATAGTCACAACTGGAATTGCGACGGCTTACTTGTGTTTTCCGCATATAAAGCAAAGGGTTTACAATTTTCTCTTTTTTACACAGCGTGATAATTTCCAAGTCGTAAAATCATTGGAAGCATTCAAAAAAGGCCAGTTAACCGGTGTTGGACCTGGCGAAGGTAGCGTAAAAATCTCTCTTCCCGATAGTCATACAGATTTTGTATTTTCTGTTTTAGCAGAAGAATTTGGTTTGGTTATGTGTTTAGCCACATTGATGTTGTTTGGCACCATTTCCGCTCGTTTACTCTATGTTGCATATAGGGAAAATGAATTATTCAATCTGCTGGTAATTCTCGGTATTTCGATTCAATTTATCGCACAATTTATAATAAACATAGGGGTAACGTTAAGCATTTTTCCCACCACTGGTATAACTTTGCCATTACTTAGCTATGGCGGCTCTTCCCTTTTATCTTCAAGCATTGCTCTTGGCATAATGCTGTCTTTTAGCAGAAACCAAGCTCTTACACTAAAATTTCGTAAGCGTATTGCGTTTAGAAATATATAGACTAGTGGTCAGGACTGCCCAACCTGTATCGCTTACAACTGCATTAACACTGTGATTCGAGCCTACCAGGAGGATGTCATCCAAGTAGCCCATTTCTTGCCATCCCAACCTCTATGATGTCATCCAAGTAGCCGACACTGGCTACTGGCAGGCTCAAATCACAATGTTCGTATAGCTGCGACCCGAGAGGCTCATCCACTGTAGATATTGTACGATGCTGTCGACTTGGTCATTGTGATGTGCTTCTGGGAACATCAAAATCTCACACTCAAAGTCATTGAGCCATATCGCCTAATGCGGCAGAAAAACTTTTCCAGACTCTATAATTGGGGTGGAATCGAGCGAGTTTGTCATCATATGGTACTATTTCGATGATTGGTAAATCACTGTTTGCTTTCAGCTCTTGCACCAATTGCTGACCGCTTGTTTTGGCTTCGATCAAAATTGCGTGTGGTGTCCATCTTGCAGCTAGCAACAGAACTTGCTCTTTAAGTTTCGGGTACTCAAGTTTTGCACGATATACATCGAGTAAATAAAACTTATTGCCTGCTTTTGCCCAAGTGGTGCAGACCACCGAAAGGGTGTCATTCCAGTGCTTGACACTGGCATCCAGGAATTTTATTAAGTTGGTGAGTATAAAAGTAGCTGTTTTATGATAAAATACGATGTTTTGATGATTATGGAAAGGCTGGATCCC
>JAITFM010000054.1 GCA_031281335.1 Rickettsiales bacterium
GAAATAAAGAAGCTACGCGATCAATTGGAGTGTGAGCTGTTAAACCTTGCCAGTGATATCAAAATCTTTGGTGAAAACTCCAAAAGGTTACCAAATACAGGTCTCATTTATATGCCGAAAGTAAGGAGTGACGTGCAACTTATGCATTTTGACTTAAATAACATTGCAGTTAGCAATGGCTCTGCATGCTCTTCTGGAAAAGTTGAACCTTCCCATGTTTTGCTTGCAATGGGGGCAACAAAAGAGCAAGCGGAGTGTTCGATTAGAATCAGTATAGGTCCAAAAACTAAACCACGAGACGTAGAAAAAATAGTGGATTGTTGGTATAATATCTATAAGCAGAACACTTTGGTATAGATAAGATATCAAAAAAACTACTTGACAAATTCTTTCAATCCCATTGTCGTAGTACTGAAGCTATTTATTTATCTTCGCAATCTGTGCAGGTTAATAACAAAAAACTTAGGGTATTTGGCGTCTCATGTTTAAATTTTTGCACTATGTGCACCTCACGTCTTTTAAAACTTCTGGTTTTTACCTATACAAGCTGAAACGCGCTTATAAGTCGTTTAAGACAGTATAGAACGTCAAATAGACAAGGGAAAATTTGAATACTAGCTGCCTTAGAGTTTTTTTGCCTTTTTTTCCGCTCAGTAAAATTCTTAACGTTTACAGTTTTGGTTAGTTGCATTTAAAAGTAGCTGAATCGTAGCGTTGAGGATAAAAACGCCGATATTTGAGGTACATATAAATAATTAGCCACCGACCAGGGCTTCTTTTGCTTTTTTTTTCTGCCCAGTAAATTTCTTAATGTTTATAGCTAGTTGCAATTCATGAATGAACATTTATTTTTACAACAAATGTTGCCATTCCAGCGCATGACACTGGAATCTAGGAATTTTATTAGGTTAGTGACTATGAAAGTTATGTTAAAATACACCATTTTATGAAAAACTGGATCCCAGTGTCGAGCACTGGGATGACAAGAAGAGAGCACTGGGATGGCAAGAAAAGGAGTACTGGGATGACAGGAGGAGGGGCGCTGGGATGACACCATTGTTGACTGGCAATTTAATTTGTCCTATTACCATTGGTATTAATTTCCTTTGTTAATCTTTTTTACCATGCTATCAATCATATGTTTTATCCCTTGATATACAGAGTGCGTACTTTCGTCGCTACGCATATAAGCAGAGCAGGAAAATACATTATGTTCTTCGTCTTCTATTGACAACTCTGTATCACACTTTATATGCTCGCCACCAAGCTTTTCTATCAACTTTTCTCTGTCATCTCCTATAGTCACCTTAATTTTATTTCTTCTTTTGCCTATTTTATTACTTAAAATAAAAACAACCACTGCCGGAGATATACATATCGCCCCTATTGGCTTTTTTGCAACAAAAAATTCTGAAACTAATCTTTCAAATTCGGGTATTACTGTTACCACGTCTTTACCTTCAGCTAGGTCAGATAAATTTTTCGCAACTCCATATCCGCCTGGTACAACTAGCATGTCGAAATCTTTAGCTTTGGCTTCCTTTAGGTCATATATTTCACCTCTTGCAATTCTTGCTGCTTCTACAAGTACATTCCTCTTCTCTTTTACTGCCTCTTTTGTTTTATGGTTCATAACTTGTTTGATATTGATATCAGGTGCAAAGCATTTGACTTCCACTTCCTGCTGATCAAGCACGAGCAAGCTTAAAACAGCTTCTCTCACCTCTGCACCGTCGAGATGACCACATCCCGATAAAACCACAGCAGCTTTTAATTTTTTTTCACCCATAGAGTACCTTGTTTTTATATAATTTAGGTATTGTAGTACAAATTCCATGTTTGAAAAAGGGGTAATTATATTAATTACTTCATGCTAGTTATAATATAATTAATAATTGATATGTATAATCAGGCATGTTTATAGTTAACGGGGTTGTAATATGGAGTCAAGTGGTGCAACAGGCACAGATTACTCGGATCAGTTCATTGAAAATATAGTAAAATATATTAGAGAAAAGCCAGATTTGGTAAAAGAATTGCAGAAGCTATTAAAAGATGATGGGAGTTTTAAAAACTTAGATGAGGAATTTAACAAATTAAGTGTCGGGGATGTTACTGAATTACTGAAGAACAATAAAGAAGTACTGGATGGTATAGTTGAGCATTTTACGAAGAACAAAAAAGACTTAGAAATACTTCTTGAACAAGCAAACAAAGTGAAGGGCATGGAGAGAAAGCTCGAAGCTTTAGGTAACCGGTTGTTAGCTCTAGGAATTATAAATACAGTAGCAATAGCACTAATAGGTTCAACAATGGGAGGAGTGACTGGTGCATTAGTGTGTGGATTAGCTGGGCTTGTAGCACTAGTTGTTATTGGTTGTGCTATATATCAATATAGAGGTAAGATAAAAGAAGGTGCTGAGTCTTTAGGGAAAGCAGTAAAAAGTTTTATGAAAGACTTGATCGATAAGTTGCCTACAGTTCAAGCAAGAGAGAATAACTTCAGTAAATTGCGTGAGAATTTGCTTCAAGATATTGCAGGCTATGATGCATCCAAAGAAAGTGAAAAAATAAAAGATGCTCAGAATAAGGTAAAGGTAATAGAAATG
Organism: Rickettsiales bacterium; assembly: GCA_031281335.1. Lineage (GTDB taxonomy): Bacteria > Pseudomonadota > Alphaproteobacteria > Rickettsiales > Anaplasmataceae > Wolbachia. The sequence continues at coordinate 2,610 of JAITFM010000054.1, forward strand.
CTTCAAGACGAAGGGCAGCAGTGGGCTATAAAAGAATTAATAAAGGGCGGGACCATTCAAAATTTTTCAGAAGATGAGATGAAAAGGCTTATAAAAAAAGGTTTTAGTACTCACGAAACTGATAAGGAAAAACTTGAGAAGCTTATGGATGATTTTCTACCTAAAATTATGGCCATTGGTAGTGACATAAAAGAGGTAGAGAAAAAAGTTAATGAGAAAGCTTATGAAGCAGTTCCACCTTCTAAAATGGAGACCACAAGTTCTGAACCATTAGAGGACCCAAAAAAAAACAAAGCCCATAGTTTTCTAAATTTCAGTATTAAGGCTTCAATTGCCCGTTTCGTAGTATTTTTCAACCAATTTATTAAGCAACCTTATACCAAAACCCACCGCTCCTTTTGGAGAAATATCAGTACCTTTTTCATGCCAAGCCGTGCCTGCAATGTCTAAATGTGCCCAGCAAGTTTCATTCACAAAACGCTGTAAAAATTGTGCGGCCATTATGCTATCCCCACCAGAGCCTGCAGGAGCGATGTTTTGAACATCAGCAATCGGTGAATCGATAATTTTATCATAAGTTTCGTTCATAGGAAAACGCCACAACTTCTCGTTTACTTCATTTCCTACATCGATAAGACGATTTGCTAATTCATCATTATTGGAAAAAAGACCAGCATACTCGTTATTCCCAAGCGCAACCACTATAGCACCAGTTAAAGTTGCAAGATCAGCCATAAACTTAGGTGAGAATCTGTCCTGCGTATACCACAAAGCATCCGCAAGTATGAGCCTTCCTTCTGCATCGGTGTTTAATACTTCTATTGTCTGCCCAGACATCGAAGTTACTACATCACTTGGTCTTTGAGCATTACCGTCCACTGCGTTTTCTGCAAGTGCAACTACACCAATCGCATTTACCTGCGCTTTTCGTCCAGCTAGAGTACGCATCACCCCAACTACAGTGGCAGAACCTGCCATGTCATATTTCATTGACTCCATGCCACGCGAAGGCTTGAGTGAAACTCCACCAGTATCAAACGTTATACCTTTACCCACAAAAGCTACAGGCTTTTGTTCCTTAGAAGCTCCATTCCATTTGATCACTACTAATTTTGGCTCTTTACTACTTCCCTGTGCTACCCCAAGCAATGCTCCCATTTTTTTCTCTTCCATTTGCTTCTTACCAAGCACTTCGATTTCAAGGCCAAGCTTAGTAAGCTCGGTTTTTATGTGATCAGCATAGGATTCTGGATGTAAAACATTAGGTGGTTCAGTGGTAAGAGCACGTGCAAGAAATATGCCTTTACCTTCTTGTTTTAAACGCTCAAATGATTTTTCAGCACTACTGAATTGCTCATCTTTCGCTAGCACTGTAATCTCCTCTACTTCTGTAACTTTTTCATCCTTTTTGGTTTTATACTTATCAAACTTAAAACTACGCAAAAATGCACCGTATGCAACATTTGCTGCATTGCCTTCGATTGAAATTGCCGCTCGCTTGATCTTTAATCTGCTTAGTTCGTAATATATTTTTCCGCCAATATTTAATTCTTTGTTTTCATCCCATTCATCTCTCTTGCCAAGCCCGGCGACTATAACATTCCTTCCCTCTGATGAAGTAATGGAGAAAAATTCACCAAAACCTCCATTGAAATCACTAAATCTTTTGATGTTATCTGTAATTTGCTTATCTTGTAAAACCTTACCGTTACTTATAAATTCATCATTTTCAAACAAACCTACTACTAGCGTTTCAAAATCAGGTAAAGCCTTAGAAATTGTTATCTTCATCGTTGACATCTCCGTTGCAAATAATTGTAAGCTGCACATAAAACATAGTAAAAACGTTAGTAAGATATTTTTCATATACGTTTTAAGTACAATAGCGCTTAAGACTACTATGAACTCCCATGATATGCAAGGGTTTTTATCTTTTATCAGAAAACTTGTTATACCCACCTAAGGTGATATTAAACGTGTAGGTCTTAATTGCACGATCATTATAAGTAAATGGTGCTATCAGAAGGCTTGCAAGCCCATTATCAATAAGATTCCCAAGAACAGAATCAGTACAGTTGTTGCAATTATGGTCAGCAAAGAACATTTGTGTTGTGAACTCTGGGAAATCTGGATGTTGAACCAAAAAGTTGATGTGTGGAGCCCTATCACCGATCTTACCAGGTGCTATTGTAATAAAGTTATAATAGCCAAGGTTATTTACTATAAATCTTCCTGATCCGGCAAAATTTGGATCAAGCTTATCATCCTCCACATTTTCATCATAATGGTTCACGCCGCGTGAATTCGCGTGCCATATAGAAACTACAGCGTTTTGTATTGGTAAACAGTTTACATCAGTAACTCTACCCACTATGCTTATTAACTCCCCTGTTGCGCTACTTGGAGAACCAGGTTTTCTTCTTAAATTATTTGAAGAGTTAAAGCTTTTTGGTTTTGCATCAAGATCATAAATCTCTGAAGTTTCAATACAGTTGAGTAAAATAGGATCGGCTGCAAATGATGACAACCCAAACATAGCCTGTATTAAAAGCGCTAATAAGATGTTTTTCACTTTCATCTCGTTTATAATGCCTGCACTTGGATTATAGCGGTTTTTTTCTTTTGTTTAAAGATGTTGCTATTCCACATCAAGAACAACCATTAGCTCCTTAGGGCTCACATAACCCAGAGCATTTTTTGCTTGTTCATCAAGCAGATCCAAATCTAAGCTTTTTTCATATAAGCCAAACACTTTATTGCTCAACTTTTCCCTTTCAAAAGATATATTCTTTAGTAAAAGTTTATTGTACTCTATCTCTTTTTTTAAATCCATTAATGCTGATAAGCCACGTTTACCCGTAATTGTACTGATACTAAAATATAGTGTAAGAGAAGAAATGAGCAAAGCTGTACTTAAGTACAGTAACTCCTTCTTATTCCTAAATACAAACACCATACTTTTACATATAAGAAACTAAAAAACGTATAACATGAAAAAGTGAATAAAAAACTAAGCACCGTAGTTACAGCTTAGAACCCCTTTACTGCAAGCCAAGCCCGGATATACAACTGACACTAAATTCTGGCCACTGTTTATCTCAAGGCAACCAATAAGCCCCTTGCATAACCAACCTATGGCTGATACTCAAGAACCCTGGCGGGCTTTACACCTTGG
>JAITFM010000085.1 GCA_031281335.1 Rickettsiales bacterium
CAAGGGTTGTTCCAGGCAATAAAGACCTTGTACTAAGTCCTGCAGATGGTGTGATTTCAAAAATTGAAGAAGTGAGTTACCCTTTATCAGCAGAAGACGAAGAAGAGAAGAAATTTACGCTTGTTAGCATATTCTTGAGTGTTTTAGACGTACATGTGAATCGCATACCAATATCTGGTACAGTAAAGGAAATGCACTATAAGAAAGGCAAGTTCGTGTCTGCAATGAGCAATAGGTCTAGTAACGAAAACGAAAAGCAGGTTATTGTGGTTGAGTATGAAAAGGGAAAAGAGATTATTGTAGAGCAAATAGCTGGGTTAATTGCACGTCGTATCGCTTGTAATTTAAGAGTGTCTCAAAACGTAAAAGCAGGTGAGAGGTTTGGGATTATAAGATTTGGCAGTAGGGTGAATATTTACGTTCCTACTGATATAGAAATAAGAGTCTCAGAAGGGCAAACTGTTGTTGGTGGTGAAACAATTATAGCAAATTTGAATAAGGAAAGTGCTCAAGAAAAGCTTACTTTTGATGTCATATGAGCAGTAATGACAGTAACAGTAGGTCTCTACCTGTTACTAAGTTATTCCCAAATTTTATAACTTTATTGGGTTTATGCTCTGGTCTCACTTCGCTTAAATTTACATTTAATGAACAGTGGGAGTTTGCAGTAATTTTTATTATCATTGCAGCAATTATAGATGGAATGGATGGCAGAATAGCCAGAATTCTAAAATCAACTAGTGATTTTGGAGCGCAGCTTGATTCCTTTGCAGATTTTCTAAATTTTGGTGCAGCACCTGCGTTTCTTTTATATTTTTGGAAGTTAAAGGAAATCAAAGTTATAGGGTGGATATTAGTAATGATATATGTTATCTGCATTTCGATAAGGCTTGCAAGGTTTAATGTATCGTTGAATGCAGAACAACTTGACTGGGAAAAATTCTTCTTTTCTGGTGTTCCAGCACCGATATGTGCTTTACTTTCTTTGTTGCCAATAATCATTACCTTTCAATCTCATGAAAGTGAATACCTACTTTTTATGGAGCAATTTTTTAACATAAGAAATACGGCTTGTTACTTTTTAGCTATTTCATTTTTTTCGGTCAGCCATATTCCAACTTTCTCTGCAAAGTACATTTATATTCCCAGAAGCCTGTCCTATATATTTGTGTCACTTTTTGGAGTATTTATCGTATTCTTTGTCAGTAAGCCTTGGATTACTCTACCAATTCTAGGTGTAATATATACACTGACTATTCCAGTAAGCATCGGGCTATATATATATTACACGTATAAAGCTCGTTAGCTAAAAATTGTAATAAAAAGTAGTGAGTAGCATGGTTATAAAAATAAGTGAACTATTAAATTCATTTCTGTACGTAAAGATATTTAACATCCCATTTATAATTATTTGGGTAATTGCAACTGGGGTTTTTTGTACTGTTCAGTTCAAATTTACTAACTTTAGGTTATTCAAGTATGGAATACAAACGCTATTCAACCTAAGATGTAATCATAATAACGGTATAATCACTCATATTCAAGCGTTTGCAACAGTAATTTCAGGAACGGTTGGTCTTGGGACAATATCAGGAGTTGCTATAGCTATCACAATAGGGGGCCCGAGTGCAATTTTTTGGATGATAATTACCGGAATACTTGGTATGTCGATAAAATTTGCCGAAGTGGTGCTTGCATTCAATTATCGCTCTGAAAACTCAACTGGCGGGGCTTTTTATTACATGAAGTACGGGCTTGCTAAGATTGGATTTGTCAGGACTGGTAAATTTCTTGCATTCACTTATGCAATTATGTTACTTATTGCGATGATTTTGGGTGGCATACCATTTCAAGCAAATCAAATTGCAGCATTGTCAAATAACCTCTTTGAATATAACGCATCTATTATTATATCGCTGCTTGTCTTGATTGTAATACTGGGAGGAATAAAACGAATTGCTTTCGTTTCAACGGGTTTAGCACCAATTATGATAATGTTGTATATAGGTATGTGTGTGTATTTAATCTGCGTAAACGGAAATAACCTGCTGAATGCTCTATCTATAATATTTCAAGATATCTTTAACAAATCAGCCATAGGAGGTGGGATGCTGAGTGGATTAATAGCCGGAGTTAGAAGATCAGTATTTGCTAACGAAGCAGGTACCGGAACAGCAGCCATAGCACATTCAGCTGTGAAAGAGGAAGACCCAATTAAGGTTGGAAGTGTTGCAATGATTGCACCATTTGTAGACACAATATTAGTCTCATTTTTGACTGGCATTGTGATAATTATCACTGGTATGCATAGTACTGATAACGTGGGTGATATTACATTGGTTAGCTCGGCATTTTCAACAGCCTTGCCTTTATTTAGCAAGCTAGTTCTCCCGCTGATAATGTTTTCCTTTGCATTTTCCACGATAATAGCTTATTGTTACTACTGTGAAGTTGCCTTGCTGTACTTATTTGGTAGCAAAAAAGTACTGATATTGTTCCAAGTTCTTATAGTGGGTTCGGTATATATCAGTTGTATGTCAAAAAATATAGAATTTATATCTTACTTAGGCGACAGTTTGTTTATGTGTCTTATGATTCCAAATGCTGTTGCAGTATATCTACTGAGAAGAGAAATCTCAAACACACTAGATTATTATTACTATTCTAAAAGGTATTAAACATGATTTATAGATTGTTTTGTGCGGTATTATATTGCCTATTGTTTAATAATTCATACGCTGCTTCGGGTTTTTACGAAAGCTATGGCGCTGTGTTAAGTGGAATGAACAATTTCATGAATGAGGTGTTGTTTTTCAAGACCTTCTATGTTCCATTTATAATTCTTTTGCTAGCGTTTGGTTATGTATTTCTAACGTTGCGCTTCAAATTTCTCAACATAAGGATGTTTAAGCATGCGTTTGCTATTTTGTGTGGAAAATATGACACAAATCATCACGATGGCCACATTACGCATTTTCAGGCATTTGTAACTGCACTTTCAAGTACGGTCGGCCTTGGAACTGTTGCCGGTGTTGCAATTGCAGTTTCAATGGGAGGACCAGGAGCGGTGCCTTGGATGATGATTACAGGCTTTTTTGGTATGTCAGCAAAATTCGCTGAAGTGACTTTAGCGTTCAGGCACAGAACAGAAGGTCAGAAGCAATTATTTAGTGGTCCCTTTCGATACATAAGAAATGGGCTGGAGGAGTTTGGATTTAAGAAACTTGGTATTGTATTGGCTGCGGTATATGCAGTGTTTCTTGTGTTATCAGGTCTTGGTGGAAGTGTAGCGTTTCAAACCAACCAAATGGTTTCAATATTATCTGGTTATTCAAGTTGGGTGGATAATCATCCTTGGTTTCTTTCTTCCATAATTTCCACATTACTTGCTCTGGTAATCATAGGTGGAATTAAGAGAATAGCCAGAGTATCTTCCGCGCTGGTGCCTATTATGTCACTCATATATATTTTTAGTTGTGTCATTATAATCGCATTTAATATTCACAACTTTAGCAATGCATTTAAAATACTATTTTCCAATATGATAGATTTCAATGCTGTTGGTGGAGGAGTAGTTGGAGCGTTCGTTGCTGGAATTCAAAGAGCAATTTTTGCCAGCGAAGCGGGTGTTGGTTCCGCCTCAATTACACACGCGGTAGCCAAAGATAAAGAGCCGGTAAGAACCGGGCTAGTCGCGATGATAGAGCCGTGCTTTGATACAATGTTAATTTGTTGTTTGACAGGGATAACAATAGTTATAACAGGTGCGTATCAGACTGGTGTTGGCGAAGGGATATTGATTACTCAAAAGGCATTTGAAACAGTTTCTTCTTGGTTTCCTATACTTTTGACAATGGCTGCACCTTTGTTTGCGTTTTCTTCGGTAATTTCGTTTGTGTATTGCTGTGAGATGGGATGGCTATATTTGTTTGGTGCAAAGAGTATAGTGATATACCGCACAGCGGTAATAATTGTGGCGTTTTTCTCTGGTCTTTCTAAGGATATAATGACTATTGCCAATATCGGTGGAACTTTATTCTCTTGTTTAGCCCTCATCAACATGATAGCACTTATACTGTTTAGTAGTAAGATTAACGATGAAGTTCAATGCTACCTGAGAAGGCTGAGAAATAACAAGATTAGCTAGATTTTCGTTACGATGGAGAAGTATATAGTTCTTATATTATCCTACGTGTTGGGTTCAATACCGTTTAGCTTAACCATTACAAGGATAAAAGGAATAAATCTAAGGGAAGTAGGTTCTGGAAACATCGGCGCTACAAATGTTGCAAGAACGGGGAATAAAGGACTTGCTGCTCTGGCACTGTTTCTGGACTCCTTGAAGGGATTCATCGCGGTTCATATAGCGCAACAATTTTTTGGTAGTGGTAGTTTTTACATATGTGCATCCGCAATGTTAGCAGTTCTAGGGCATATGTTTCCTGTATGGTTAAAATTCAGTGGAGGAAAGGGAGTTGCAACAACTTTGGGGATTTTGATAGCACTTGGTATTCATATTGCATTAGTGTTTATATTTGTTTGGCTGGCAGTATTTTTTACCTTTCGATATTCCTCTCTTGCCTCCTTAACGGCCACTGCAGCAGCTGTTGCGATATCTCTTTTTTTTCAAAAAGACTTATTTTTTACTCTATTGATCGTGGCAGTATTAGTTTTTTTAAAGCACCACAAAAATATTGCAAACCTTCTGCAAGGCAAGGAGTGTAAATTTCATAAGCAGTTTTAGCCAATGGCGTTAACTTAAGAACCTCCATTAGCAAACTTTCCTAAAGACATGATGGCGTTTAGGCTTATCCATGTTACCTAATAGAAACGAAAAAAACTACTTGACAAATTCCTCCGGTTTCCTTATTATGATAGTGGGGCTATTCATTTAGCTTCAATCTGTGCACCTCATGTCTTTATTAATTTCACCTAGACTTCTAGGTTTTTACCTATACAAGCTGAAACGCGCTTATAAGTCGTTTAAGACAGTATAGTACGCCAATTTGCAGGATTAGAGAGTGAGCAACTTCTACCACGGGATTTCTTTTGTCTTTTTTTCTGCTTAGTAAATTTCTTAACGTTTAAGCCAAGGTTAGTTGTAGTTTAAAAGCAGCTAAATTGCAGCGTTTAAGGCTAAAAAGATGCCAATGTTTTAAAAGAAATATTGACCAGGGCTTCTTTTGCCTTTTTTTTTCATCTGGTGAATTCCTTAAGCATAAAGGTTATATCAACTTTCGTTATCAAACAAGATACATAATAAACTCGCTAAACCTCTAATCGCAGGGAAACTTTTTAATTTACCATTGGGATTTGGTGTTACAACATCTGCTGAAAATTTCATGTATCTGGCTATGACTAGGGTTATGATAAAGAGGAATTTTCTTTAAAGTTTGTAGATAACCTCTAAAACCCTGAAGACTATTAAGCAGCTGTAAGATCAGCACTACTTGTAGCTTGATTGACTTCAGCATTGCTAAGCGTTGTATTTGCTTTATATAAACTGTAACATCCTACTGCAAAAAAAATCGATGCAGCTATAGCAAGTGTAGTGCATACCGCCAAATAAGGCATTGTTAGGCTTGCAATAACAGCAAATGTTCCAGCTGCCATAAAAGCAACAGAAGCATAGTTACTCTGTTTTCTATCCTGAGCACTTGCTTCTGAAAATTTTTTGTTTTTGTTATTCAAATCTTGGTTTTGAGCTCGAAGTCGGGCATTTTCTTCAGTAGGTTGAGTTACTTTATTCAGCTTTTGTTTTGCATCATTTAGCTCTTGATCTTTCGTTGTGAGTTGAGCGTTAAGATTATTTACAGTTCGTTTATAATTTTCAATTTCTTTTTGTAGGGCATCAGAATTTTGTGTAAGCTGTTTAACATTTTCCTTTGATTCACTTAGTTGTTGTGCTTTATTATTAAGCTTCTCTTCATTCTCGTTTGCAATATTAGTAAGAGACTTAAGAACTTCTTCTAATTCTTTGATCATTTGATCCTGTTTTTTAATTTTACTTTCTAGATTCACATTTTGACCACTAGAAGACTGAGGGATTTCTAACGAGTAGTTTCGTTTTGGTTGCGGAGAATTTGGCTCGCTGCTACTACCATATCCAGGATCAGGGTTGGCTTTTGAGGTTGTTTTATCTTTTAATACCATTTTCTTAAACAGTTCGTTACTATCTTTGTTGCCAATAAAAGCTGATCTAATGTCTTTAACTAATTTTTCTACATGGTTGTTGTTTAGAGAGATAGGGTGATTAGATAACTTACGATTTACGTTATTCTCGCCGACAGCTAGTGCCGTTGCGAAGTGTGCTGCTCTAATATCAGCGGCATGGAATTTTTCATCTTTCCCATCGTAGTTAACATTGCCTTTTATTGTACAAGCATTCTTCAGCCTTTGGAATTCATTGCCTAGTGGCAGACTGCTAAGCTCAACTTTTTCTCTATCTTGTGCTGGATACTTAGATAAATTTTCTTTTACTGATTCATGATTATTATACAGCACTCTTGTTATTTCAGATGCTATAAGACCGCATGAATTGTCATCTTTTTGAACTTTAGTACTTGAAACATACAGATTAGAATTTTGTTCTGTCTTGAAAGATTCGATATCTTTTTGAAACTTGCTTTGTTGACCTATATTTGTATTTTGAGTGTCTATGAACAATAAGTTCTTTTTTCCATTTTTATCTGCAAAGAAGTAGAAAACAACCCAGTGATTTTCAGGTTGCTTTGATTCTGCAGGACGTCTTCTAATGTAAATTACATCTCTCTTGTTTCGATCTATCGATTGAGATATTTCTCGTAAATCTTTAGTGAAGGTTGTGTCTTGACCAATGCCTTGATTAATGTCTTGAATCTTAATTATAGGTTTATTTTCATTGTTTCCACCATTATGTAAATATAAATCAAATAACGAAGAGTGTATCCCTGTACCGTCGTAGTAACCTTTGTGATTTTCTGTTCCCGCGAACCACTCTCCAATTGCCTTGATTTCACTAGCGTCAGGTTTCGTAACAAAAATAGATCGTAACACTTGTTCTTGAGGAGTCATATTTATCACTCACTATAAACCATAATTAACCTAGTATAACACTAAATACCAATTTTATCAAGCAAATTGTTTTGTTTTTGAATAAAACTCCTCATATCTTCACTTTTATGATATGAGTTCATACAGTTACGTGCTGAAAAGAAACTATTTAATTGTATTTATCTTGTCTAACGCTCGCTGTAAGATAATACATGCAGCAATTTTATCATCTATTTTTTTCGATTTTGTGATTGATACTCCGGTAATCTTTAGTGTATGGGCCGCAATAGACGTTGACAAGCTTTCATCTTGTAAATATGTACTTGCCTTACATTTTTTTATCATTTTGTTTGCGAATTGGATTATGGTTTCACACCACTCACTTTTTTGCTTCTCTATCTCCAGTGGTAGTCCTATTACTATTGACCCGGCTTCATTTTCTTTGAACATCCTGTTTAAATAACCTAAATCTTTACTTATATTTTTTCTGTGGTACACACTGTGAGCCGTGGCTATGAGCTGCGTTTTATCACTGAATGCTATACCTATTCGCCTTTCTCCCATGTCAAGACACATTATGCACTTGTCTTTTGGAATAGACTTTAGAAATTCATAAGGATCTCTATGTAGCATCTACTGACATGACAAACACTTATCATAATCGATATCTGTTTTTTGCTGCAATATTTCACTTTTTTTTAATATGTCGTGCGAAACTTTGTCGGCCCTCTGCATTGACTGTGATCTACAGTAATATAAACTTTTCAGGCCTTTTTTCCAAGCAAGCATGTGTATTTTGTGCAAGTAACGTTTATGTATATTAGCAGGTAGAAACAAGTTTACTGATTGAGATTGGCAAATGTAAGGTGTTCTATCGCTTGCGTGTTCTATAATCCATCTTTGATCAAGCTCATATGCTGTTTTAAATGTCAATTTTTCATGTTCGCTAAGGAAATCTAAGTGTTGCACGGAACCTTCGTTTGTTGAAATTGAGGACCATATCTTATCATTGTCTTGATTTTTTTCTGCCAATAGCTTTTGCAAGAACTTGTTCCGCACTACAAATGAACCTGTTAGTGTCTTTTGTGTGAATACGTTTGCTGCATATGGTTCTATTCCAGGGGAAGTGTTGCCTGCAATAATGGAAATTGAGGCAGTTGGAGCAATAGCGAGCTTATGTGTAAATCTTTCCATTAGATTAATTTCTTTAGCATCAAGGCATGCTCCCTTTTCCTCTGCTAATTTTTTAGAAATCATATCTGCCTGCTCACGTAAATACTTAAATATTTTTTTATTCCACTGTTGTGCTGTTACTGATTCAAAAGGAACCATTTTACTTTGTAAAAATGAGTGAAAGCCCATAACACCAAGACCGATACTACGCTCTCTTGTTGCAGAATATTTTGCTCGCTGTATTTCATCTGGTGCTTTATTTATGAAATCCTCTAATACATTGTCAAGAAAACGCATTATATCTTCTATGAAGAGTTCATTGTCTTTCCATTCTTCGTAGTATTCAAGATTCACTGATGATAGACAACACACAGCAGTGCGCGATTTGTTTAGATGATCGTAACCTGTAGTCAAGGTGATTTCACTGCACAGATTTGACATTTTGATGTCTAGATTGAGTTTTTTGTAAGACTCTGGCTTATTATTATTCGTTGCATCAAGAAAAATAATATAAGGTTCTCCAGTTTCAATTCTTGCTGTTAATACTTTGATCCATATATCACGTGCTTTGACGGTCGAGATAACTTTGTTATTGTGAGGACTAATTAAATCCCATTCTCGATCGTTTTCAACAGCTTGCATGAATTTATCATTTACTATCATGGCATGATGTATATTTAGTGCTTTACGATTTGGGTCGCCTCCTGTTGGCTTGCGTATATCGAGAAACTCTTCTATCTCTGGATGAGATACAGGAAGGTAAACTGCTGAACTTCCCCTTCTTAAGGACCCTTGACTGATCGCAAGCGTTAGAGCATTTTGCACCACAATAAATGGCACAATTCCTGATGTTTTACCACTACCCTTTACACTTTCACCAATTGAACGTAGATTTCCCCAGTAACTACCTATGCCTCCTCCACGTGCAGCAAGCCAAACATTTTCGTTCCATAAATCAACTATTCCCTGCAAGCTGTCTTCAGTTTCGTTGAGAAAACAAGAGATAGGCAACCCTCTTTTGGTACCACCATTGCTAAGTATTGGTGTTGAAGGTATGAACCACAAGTTGCTCATATAGTCGTAAAGACGCTGTGCATGCTCTTTATTGTCAGAATAATAGCTGGCAATGCGTATGAAAAGATCTTGATAACTTTCATTTTCTATCAGGTACCTATCCGATAGAACTGCTTTTCCAAAATTGGTTAATTTACCGTTTTTTTCGTGATTAATAGTGATATTACTCATAAAATTCCTCTTCTATTTCATTGTATATAGACACTGCTTTGAGCAATAGTGATCTTTAAGCTGAGCTCTTCGATTTTTTTTGTGATGCTGTAGCGCGAACAAGATACCATTAACCTGACTTCCATATATTTTACAGTAACTCATATAACTTATTTGCATATTTATTTCTTTTGCAACGCGTTGGACATAACTTTCTGAGTGGCAAAAGTAATCTCCTTTATTTACAAAGTCAATACCTTCACCTTCCTTTCTTCTTATTAAACATATGATTGCTCCTTTTTTGCTCATAGATCCTTTTGCTAGTTCCAGTTCTGCTCGGAAGTCATGTAGATAATGTAACACTTCGACAAAAATAATGACATCATACAAATAATTTCTTTCTTGTTTAAGAAAATCTGTCATTTCCATGTGTATTAACTCATTATAAACAGGTTTACCCTTTATAAAGCATCCTCTGGCAATGTTTAGCATTCTGTTTGAAATGTCAACTCCTGTTATGCAATTTCCAGTATTGTGTATTTTTAAGAAATGACCACATATTCCAGTTCCACAACCAAGATCAAGTATGTTGAGTGCAGAAGTGGAGTTATTAAAGACTTCTGTAATTACCATGTGTACAAGTTCATGTCCTCTGTATTGTTTAGCAATTAACCAATGCTCAACAAAATACTCACCAGTGTAGTCAAAATATTGTTTTATGAGGTTTTTAGGTAATTCCGTGACCGATGCTGGGTTTGTCATTTTGTTTATGTAATAAGAAGCTTCTTCATAGTTACTGTCTAGTTTTAGTGTCTTTGTTAAATAGGTATGAGCTTTGTTAATATTTCCCATTGCAAAATGACACCTTCCAATGTTATACCAAACTACGGGTAAATTTGAGTAGAATATGCTGATCAACCAAAATCTTAGCTTTGCATCTGATATGTGACCCTTATAGAAGTGATATAAACCGATTTCAATGTTGGTGTTTAATAGGTTTTTGGACTTTTCCAAAAGTGCTGGTGCTTCTCTATAGAGATTATTGTATTGATTTACAGCGAATTGTTTGGTCTTCTTAATATTAAACATACCGATTAACTTACGAATAAAACTTAAAATAACACTTATAAAGGATAAACTGCCTTTCATATTTTAGATACCCTTGGTGCTTACTATCATTTTTGAGTAGACCTGATTTTTAAAGCATTTTATATTATGGAATATTTTTTTCATTGATCTTTAATTGTATATAATCCTGCTTTAACACCCACTTAAATTATAAATTTTACCTACTTAGGATTACAAGTATATTATTATTGTTGCTAATGTAAGTAAATATTTTGTGTAAAAAAGCGTTGACATATTGCTTATTAGTTTCTAATATGTAAGAAGTTAACTTGATTTTTAGATGTTTGACAAGTTTTATGGTAGAGATTAATTTAATCTCAATTCAATTTCAATAATATTTAACTCTGCATATTCTGCATATAGTCGAGTAAATAAATTATTAAGAGCACTTGATGGATGCCTTGGCGTTAAGAGGCGATGAAGGACGTGGCAGGCTACGATAAGCTGCGGGGAATTGTCAACAGGTTTTGATCCGCAGATTTCCGAATGGGGAAACCCAGCTAGTTAAGCTAGTTATTGTATATTAAATCAATATGCAAAGCAAACTTGGTGAACTGAAATATCTA
>JAITFM010000050.1 GCA_031281335.1 Rickettsiales bacterium
CACCACATATTTGAAAAATTAAACCAACTAGCTGAAAATACTTCTCGTGCAATGCTCATTGGCAGCTTTTTATCACGCAGATATCTCTCAAGAATATTGTGTACCATAGTGCCAAATTCCAATATCGATGGCTTAAAATTTAAGTCTTTCAGCTGTCTAAGGTTCAGTATATATTCAACGTAAAATGAATAAGGGTTACGAATCAGTTTTTCTACCGCACTGCAAGACATCACTTGCATTGTTTCTTCTCTGACCTCAGCTTGAGGTTTTTGCATAGGCTGAGTACATGGCACAACACATTCAGGCGTATTTAATATTCTTAGCCAATCGCAATAAGGATACTTTGATCCCTGTAACAGAACTTCTAAACGCTGCAATAGAATTGGCTTCCTGTTGCTTAGCAATCTTGTTATGTACACTTTACTTGCGCCAAACAAATCGCGCAGAGTATATAAAAAATACCCCTGCTCCTCTTGCACGGAAGGAAGGTTGTATTTTTCTCTCGTCAGCGCATTCAAAAACGGATTTTGAAAACTTGGCATATCATAAAATCCAGCAAGTATTACAACTTTATTGTGATATAAACTGAATCTATTGAAGTTGCTTGCTACAGAAAAAAACTCTTTCTTCAAAAACAAGGTTAGAATTTGGCTATATAACTCTAGGGAACACTTAATCGTTATGTCCTCACATGCATTTAAGAAATCACGGGTAAAATTACCTACTTCATTATTTAGCTCTGAAAAATCTACCCCAGAAAGCAAATTAATACACTGCAGATGAGCTGTTACCACATCAGAAACAGGGCAATTTATAGAATTAAGTAAAGGATTAAATATAGCTTCTAACTTATTGATAATAATCAATATATCCCCTTTATATTTTAGCTTTTCATGGGCATTGATAGCATTTATAATATCGCTTCGGCCGTTTGTACTGAAGCTGCGTAATATCTCTATCTCAAACTCAGATAAAATTCGAGTGTATTCTTCCTGAGTGTAACCAAAAGTCACTAGCCTATGTTTAAGAAGAGAAAGAAGTGCCACGCTATTCCAATTTGAGGTCAAAACTTCGACACTATAAAGCAGAAGCGTTATATAAGAATAGTTTTCCGACATAGAACACGCCATACGAGTTGCAAGTAATTTATCAAAGACAAACAAAGAAACGTTTTCATAACTTTCATTCTCTATAATTAGTGACGTCACTTGTGCTTCTTCCCCCCTCGAATCACAAGTTATGACTTCGATATTTCCAATGCACCCATTGCTAACCTTGCTAAGATCGGCAGTTGTATCAAAGATGTAATCAATAATTTCGTTATCCACGGTGTTCAAGCAGATAACATTTTTCCTATCTACATTTAAATAATCGAGCAGATCTTTCAGGCAATATTGATAGTGTTTTTTATCAAGCGATTCCCAGTCTTTCTCTTTAATTCTCAGATTCAGGTTAGGTAAAATTATCTTTCCAAGTGGTAGGCCATATATAGCTTTAATCAATAACTTATAGATCTCACCCTTTCCAATTCCAACAAATATTATATGTTGATCTTTCTGCAGAGAGGCTATCATATTGTTTATGTAGTCACTTTTATGTTCTAGTATATCTACTACTCCCAGACCTTTTAAAGTGTTACTCCAAGTTTTGACAAGTAAGTTTATGAAATTCTCTATTTTTTTTGAGTGCCCATCGAACTGACAATAATCTGCTATTTGGATATATTGGATTTTATCAAGCAGTGATGGCAAGCTATAAGCCAAGTCAATGGGAAAATTATCATTGTTTTCTTTATTCCACTCCAATATGAATTGAATCAACAGCAGTGTCCTTTTTGTCGGTTTGATAACTTTAACTCTATCAAGATTTAATATTAAATCTTCCTCATCGATGTTCTCTAGCGAAACTATCTCTGGTAAAATTACGCATTTTTTAGCGCTGCAATTCTTGAATGCACTCAGTAGCGCTATTACATCCCTCTTGCAAGGAAGAATGACCTTTACCTTGGAAATTTCTTCTTTTCCATACTCAGAAAATATGTGCTCAGTCAGCACATCAAAAAAGGATTCATCTACGTCAGCAGTAAAAACTCTTCCCATGAAAAATGACACTAGTACGATGTTTTATTGTACAGCAAAATATAAATGTGCTCACAGTTTCTTATGCTATTATATATTAAAATCTTTTATAACATTACATGGCAAACATCAGAATAGAAGTTTTAAACAAATGTAAGCAAATTGGCAACAGATGGCTAGTCAACGTTTACTCAATTTACATAAGCAAAGAATTACCATCAAAATTACATGAAGAAATCTGTGGGCTATTTTACAATAAGATCATACAAAACTGCCGTTATTACTTCTACAACGAAGACCTTGAAGAAGTTCAGTATGATTTCATAGAACCGCAAGCTAAGTGGGGCTTGGAGATAAGCTTTCTACCTGGCATGACCGATAACGTAGGCAATACGGCAAAACAAATTGTCAGAGAGTATTTAATTAGCAAGGGCTATATCGATCCATCTGTCATGCAAATTTCCCCCTCTGTCATCCCAGCGCGTGACGCTGGAATCTATAGATCCCAGTGTCTGGACACTGGGATGACGGACGAAAGGGCTGGAATGACACCAATTGAGATCAACGCAAGAAGTTCAAAACTAATCTTGGGCAAAGGAAGCATACCAACCGAAGATGATATAGAATTCAACCCTATCACTGAGTATTGCACGCTTATTTATAAGGAAAACGGCAATTGCCATTGGAAGCACTGCAGTAAACAAAATACCTCACCTGGTGTCATTCCAGCGCGTAATGCTGGAATCTATGGATCCCAGTGTCAGGGCACTGGGATGACAGATGGTAGTACTAAACCTGTCAACCTCAATGTAAGTGACCAAGAGCTTGAAAAGATTAGCAGAGATGGAATCGATGGTAATGGCACTTTAGGGCTCTCTCTCGCAGCAATGAAAGCTATAAAGGATTACTTCAAAAAACTTGGTAGAAATCCATATGATATTGAACTTGAGTCCCTAGCACAGACTTGGTCTGAGCATTGCAAACACAACATCTTTTGTTCTCCCATTGATGAAATAAAAGATGGCCTATATGCACATTATATTAAGCGTGCAACGCGTGAGATAAATTCTGACATATGCGTATCAGTTTTCTCCGACAACGCAGGAGGAATAATTTTTGACGATGATTACTTGATTGTAGATAAAGTTGAAACTCACAATAGTCCTTCAGCTCTCGATCCTTTTGGCGGAGCAATGACTGGAGTGCTTGGAGTTAATCGCGATATATTGGGCTTTGGCAAAGGTGCAGTGCCTATAATGAATACCTACTATTTTTGCTTTGCCGAAGAAGCAAAAGGCAAATTTTATAGGGATAAAGAGCGCACTGATGAAATTTTGCCACCAAAATATATCATGAAAGAAGTAATTCACGGCGTTAATGTTGCTGGCAATTGCTCTGGCATTCCAACACAACTTGGATCGGTATATTTTGACGATAGATTTTGTGGAAAGCCACTAGTCTTTGTTGGAAGTGTTGGAATTATTCCACGCAATATAAATAATGCACCTTCACACATTAAAAAGCCCAAAAATGGTGATAAAATCGTAATTATTGGCGGAAGGGTTGGAAGAGATGGAATTCACGGTGCAACGTTTTCCTCAGAGGCACTATCGGGAAATAGCCCTTCAACAGTTGTGCAAATTGGTGATCCTATAACGCAAAAAAAATTGTCCAATGCCGTCATAGAGGCAAGAGATCTTGGTCTTTACAATACAATAACGGATAACGGAGCAGGCGGTCTATCGTCATCTATCGGTGAAATGGGAAAGGATGGATTTGAAGTTGATTTAAGCAAGGTTCCACTTAAAAACGATGGTATTGCTCCGTGGGAAATATGGATATCAGAATCGCAAGAGAGAATGACCTTAGCAGTGCCGGAAGAAAATCTTCCTGCGTTTAAGCAAATCATGAAAAAACACGATGTGGAAGTCAGCGTAATTGGAGAGTTTAATAGTACAGGTGTGTCGACAGTTCGATTCGTTTCCGCTTCACCGATAATGAATATCGAAACTGAGTTCCTACATAATGGCAATCCTAAAATGCATTTACAAACAAAGCCGTGGTCTAAGGGGCCTACAGCACCCTTTTCTGTCATCCCAGCGCTTGAACGGGCTTTGCCTCTTCTCGAGAAACATTATGGCTCTGATCATTTTCAAGTTGTTAAACCACTGGCAAGTCTCACTGAAATCCAGAAAAAAGAAGAATGGATCCCAGTGTCAAGCACTGGGATGACACCACATCAAGAAACTGAACTAAAAGAAATGCTGAGCAGACCAAACATTTGCAGCAAAGAGTTCATAGTGGTGCAATATGATCATGAAGTCCAAGGATCGTCAGTGCTGAAACCATTGCAGGGCAAAGGAAGAGTGTGTAGCGAAGCTGTTGTTTCAAGACCAGTTCTTTCCTCAAACAAAGGTGTTGTGAAATCACATGGGTTCGGCTCAAGTTATGGAGAAATCGACACTTACCACATGGCAGCATGCGCGATTGACACTGCCATACGCAACTATGTAGCTGCAGGAGGAAGTATAAATCATCTAGCGTTGCTCGACAATTTTTGCTGGTGTAATGCTTACAATCCAGAAAGGCTGTGGCAACTAAAGAGAGCCGCGGAGGCTTGTTATGACTTTGCAGCTGCATTTAAAACCCCATTCATATCCGGAAAAGATAGCATGTTCAACGACTTCAAAGGGTATGATGAAAATGGCGAGAAAGTTATGATATCTGCGCCACCTTCATTACTTATCTCAGCAATTGGAGTTATAGAAAATATTGAAAATGCAGTATCGCTTGACGCAAAAATGCCGGGGGACTTGATATATGTGCTTGGTACAACATACGACGAACTTGGCAGATCTGAGTATCAATTATATAGTGGAACAGGTAATAACAACGTACCAAAAGTCGATGCAAAGAGCGCCAGGAAGTTGTATGAGCGTTACAACCTTGCAATAAAAGACGGCATAATTGCCTCCGCAATTGCACCAAATCTGGGAGGATTGGCTGTTGCTCTAGCAAAATCGCTAATCGCAGGAGATCTCGGTGCTGAAATTGATCTCTCACTAGTGCCAGTAGGGAAAACACAAAATGAAGATACAATAAACAAGATAATAATGTTTTCTGAATCACAAAGTAGAATTTTGGTTACTATTGCTCCGCAAAATCAGCAGAGATTTGAAGAATTGTTTAAATGTATAGTTTTTTCGTGTATCGGCAAAGTGACAGAGGAGAAAACCCTAAATATAAAGGATATCTTAAAAGTAGATCTGAAAGATTTAGGGAACAGCTATCGTAGCATAGTATAGAATATTTTTTTTATTATGCTAAATAACTCTTTTACTATATGCAATGTTTATTTAGAATGGATGTATGTTATTAAATTTGGGTAGATTATGTCTATTTTATCAATACTCTTGTTCATCAGTCTTTCTTTACTTAACAATTCAAATAAATTGATGATATGCACTGCCCTAGTTACGGGAGCTGCTCTAGCTGTAAATTCAATGGTTAAGTTCTACGGCAAGAGAGAAGCTATATGTAGCTTAATAACGTGTACAGTGTTATGTTGTGTTCTTAAATGGCAAAATTTCAGCCCAATAATACTAATTTCATACACCGCAATTTTAGTATCCCTTCTTTCAAGTATCATTATTTTTGAAAAATTAAAGTCTAAGTTTGACTTTCATATAACAAATTTCATTGCTTTAATTATAGCATCAGTAGTTGACAGTACTGTTGTGTATGTCGGATTACTACACAAATTTCCCGCAGGTAAATGCTTATCGATATACATTAGAGATTTAGCTTTCAAATTTTCTTATATATCAATATTAAGTATCTGCTTACTAGTAGCAACACACTTACTCCGTTGGGCAAAGAAGAAGCATATTAAGCTTTTCGCATGACCTGTTTTCATGACCCGCGTTTCTCAAGCCACATCGCCAGTAAACGTCGGCTAAGCTTAAATCTGCTACAGTAACTTCAAAATATATTGACTTTATGTACAATATTAGCTTTAAACCAGTAAAGTAGGTTTCAACACATGCGCTTTCTTTGTTCTAATTATGTTCTTTTTTTGTCTTTATGTTGTCTTTCATTTTTTCTGTTACCTTCAATAGAGGCCCAAACAAACGATACGTTGGCAGCGGAATTTGCCCCCACACCACAAAGGAAAAAAAAGGTAGTTGAGCAACTGAGTACCGATGTTATGAAACAAACAGCACAACCGAGGCAAATCATAGAAATGCAAGAAGAAGTCAATATCGACGAAAGCAGCCCAATTCCAAAAAGAAAAAAAAGTGTAGGTACAAAGCTGGAAAATGCAGTAAAGCCTAGAGAAACAGAGAATGAAATAAAAAGCGAAAAGAGTGTTGAGAGCAAAAAGAACGAGTTAGTTGTAGCAGAAATTATCAATTCTATAAGAGAAAAGCTCACAAAATGCTGGAGTATCCCTGAAAGTGTAGCTTACAAAGAAAATTTTAGTATAAAAATCAATCTATTATTATCCAATCAAGGTGAAATAATTATGGCTGATGTAGCAGACAGTAGCTCCTACAAAAATAATCCACTTTTCAGGTCAATAGCAGATAGTGCAATGCGTGCAGCATATAAATGTAGCCCAATAACTGGCTTGCCTGCCAAACATTACCACATTTGGCGTGAAGTGACACTAGATTTTATTCTAAATGGGTAAAATCTTAGAACAGACTGCTCACATGCAATCCAAGTAGCTCATAGAAATAGAACCAAAAAACTACTTGACAAATTCCAACAATTTCATTATTATAACACTAAGGGTATTTCTGACTCAAAACTTGTTTTTGATCTGCAGGCTCAATGACAAAATTCAGTAAAAAACTCAGGGTATTTTTTGGCGGATTGTATCAAATTATAGCGGCTGCATGTCTTT
>JAITFM010000059.1 GCA_031281335.1 Rickettsiales bacterium
TACCATTCCCTTAGTTCCTATCGCTTGAGAGAGTACTTTTATAATTTCACAGCATTTGTTGCTATCCTCATTTAGCGAGGATAGTATTTCAAAAGCGAGGGTAAGCAGCGCATCTCCAGCAAGCACCGCTGTTGCTTCGTCAAATCTTTTATGGCAACTTAGCTGACCTCTGCGAATATCGCTATTGTCCATACATGGCAAATCATCGTGAATTAGAGAGTAGGTGTGAACACACTCAACTGCCACAGCAATTGGTATTACTTTTTCAGCTTTCACATTAAATACTTGTGATGAAGCTATGACTAAAAACGGACGTATATATTTTGCAGGGGCAAGAAGCGCATAACGCATAGCTGATATAAGCTTGTTCTGGCTGTCCTCAGGTAGAAATTTGTTTATTTCTGCGATAAGTAAATCTTTTGTTATTTCATCTAGCATTTTTGAGTTTGTTAATTTCCCAGTGCATAATGTTGAAGCATATTTCAGCTAGGGCAATAGAAAATCTTGTAATAGTCTATCAATCATAAAAGGTATTGCAAACATGAAAATTTTTTATAACATCAAAGAATAGGTTATTTTTTGGTAAAAAATGAGTAGCGAACTAGCAAAAAGCACTAGAGAAGACATAGAAGAAAAAGTAAAAAAGATTGTACTGGAGCACATTAGTAAGGATGTAGAGAAGTTTAGCAGCTCCTCAAAGCTTTCAGAGCATGGCGCAGACAGTTTAGATGCAGTTGAGATAATCATGGCGGCAGAAGAAGAGTTTGGCATAGAAATTCCTGATGAAGATGCACAAGAAATGGAAACTGTAGAGCAGATAGTTGAGTACATCAATAATAAAAAAAACAATAATTAGTATTGAATGAGCAGAAGAGTAGTAGTTACCGGTATTGGCTTAATTACTCCACTGGCGGCAGATGTTGAAAACACTTGGCTTAAGTTAATAGGTGGTGAGTCTGGTATAAAGGAAATCAGCAGATTTGATGCTTCCGATCTTGCAAGCAAGATCGCAGGACAAGTTCCCCTACAAAGTGATAACATTGGACACTGTTTTAACCCGCTAGATTATATCTCTGAAAAAGACCTAAAAAGGACAGATCGTTTTATCCATTACGGCATTGCAGCCGCTATTCAGGCAGTGAACGATTCACTAATCTTAGAAAGTCAAAATATAGATCGAGAACGCGTTGGTGTGGTTGTTGGCTCTGGTATAGGCGGTCTTCCATCAATTCAGGAGAACGTAATTATTATGCAGGAAAAAGGGCCTAGGCGTGTCAGCCCATTTTTTGTTCCCGCAAGTTTGATAAATTTGATATCTGGCCATATTTCTATTAAATACGAATTTACAGGTCCAAACGATTCAGCGGTAACCGCATGTGCAACAGGTGCGCATGCAATCATAAACTCAGCAAGAGCTATAAAACTTGGTGAAGCAGATGTAAT
The DNA here is from genome assembly GCA_031281335.1 of Rickettsiales bacterium. Classification (GTDB taxonomy): domain Bacteria; phylum Pseudomonadota; class Alphaproteobacteria; order Rickettsiales; family Anaplasmataceae; genus Wolbachia. Next base: position 1,444 of record JAITFM010000059.1, read on the forward strand.
GATTGCAGGTGGGGCAGAAAGTGCACTTTGTAGGGTTGGAATTGCAGGCTTTGCATCTATGAAGGCATTATCAACTAAGTTTAATGACAAGCCTGAGGAAGCTTCAAGACCGTGGGATGAAGAACGCAATGGATTTGTTATGGGTGAAGGGGCAGGTATACTAGTATTGGAAGAGTATGAACATGCAAAGAGAAGAGGGGCAAAAATATATGCAGAACTTACTGGGTATGGACTAACGGGAGATGCTTATCATATTACCGCTCCGCATGAAAGCGGAAGAGGTGCGTTGAAAGCAATACAGATTGCCTTACAGAGTGCACAAATTAGTCCAAATCAAATTGGGTATATCAATGCACATGGAACTTCAACGCCACTTGGAGATAAAATCGAAGTAATAGCAATAAAACAGTTATTTGGTGACTGCGCTTATAAGATACCAGTTTCTTCAACCAAATCTTCCATAGGACATTTACTTGGTGCTGCGGGCAGCGTTGAAGCAATATTCAGTATTCTTGCGTTAAATGAAGGAATTACTCCCCCAACTTTGAATCTGCATAAACCTTCAGAAGGATGTGATTTAAATTTTGTCCCGTTTAAGGCTCAAGAGCATAAAATCCAATATGCGCTTTCTAATTCGTTTGGTTTTGGTGGCACCAACGCATCACTCATCTTTGGAAAAGTATAATTAGTTCTATCGTTTATGCTTGCCTACAAGGCGCTTATTTTTCAACAAAAGTAATTGGAGTTTGTATCCTATACACCTGAAAGCATACAACAAAGCCAAGCGAAACTAAACTTTGCTTTTTAGCAAAGCCACCACTATTGAAAGATATGCAGGAAGCTTTATAAAAACTTAACATAATTTTATCATAAAAATATCATTCTTATGTTTTGTAAAAGCAGATCTTAGCACTAAATGGATCTTTTTAAATAACTATGAGTTGGGTAAATTGGAAAATAAATTTTATTTACTTTTATAATGTCTTAAGATCTAATGTCAATTTACCAGTTGGAAGTATCAAAAAGGATTATAATTAGGTTAGTATGTTCTTTACCCTTTTTCTCAAAATATTACCTATTTATATTACAATACTTATTGGTTATTTAGCAGGAAAATGCCTTAAGATTGATAGAAACACTATATCTCAAATACTCTTTTATATAGCTAATCCAATAGTGATTCTGTATGGAGTATCTCATACAGAGGTCAATTTAAAAGTAATTTCTTTGCCGATTTTGATATGGTTTATAGGTAGCACTATGTCCTTATCGGTGTATTATCTTTCTTCTTTTTTATTTAAGGACAACACGAAAAACATATTGGCATTTAGCTCAGGCAGTACAAGCATGGGTTATTTTGGCTTGCCAATTGCTATGACTTTATTTGATGAAGATTCGGTGTCTGTATATGTTGTCTGTTATATAGGAATGGCACTGTTTGAAAATAGCTTAGGATTTTATATAGCTGCAAATGGTATATACACCGCAAAAGAATGCATGTTAAGGTTGTTCAGACTTCCTTCGTCCTATGCGATGATTCTGGGCTTCTTTTTGAGTGTATATGATATACAAATACCTGCTTTTCTAACAGATGTTATGATGAATATTAGAAGTACATTTATTACATTAGGAATGGTGCTACTTGGAGTGAGTATTGCACAAATTACAAATTTTAAAATAGATTGGAAGCTCGCTTTAACCACTATTACAGCAAAGTACGTATTCTGGCCATTATTTGTTTTGGGAATTGTCCTGATAGACAAACACATTGTAGGTATATACGATGAGAGTATATATAAAGCGCTGATGTTGCTAGCTATTATTCCAGTTTCTGGATCCAGTGTAATACTTGCTAATATTTTAAATTATCAACCAGATAGAGCTACTTTGCTGCTTCTCATCAGTACTGCAGTGGGACTATTTTACGTTCCGCTAATAATATCATTATTTTTTGCCAAACTTGTTCCTCTTTGAGCAGACATACTAACGACTAGCTATGCAGTTCAATTACTCTGCCACAATTTTGCTCTATCACATTTGCTACATTCAATATTCCAGCTTCATCGTAATAGTTTCCAATTACTTGTAAAGCAAGCGGTAAACCTTCATTGGAAAGTCCAACAGGAACGGAGATAGCAGGTAGTCCAGCTAAACTTGCTGGTACGGTGAAGACATCATTGATACACATAATTAGCGGATCTGGCTTTTCATTCAAGCCAAAAGCTTCTGTTGGAGCAGATGGAACGAGTATGTAATCTATTTTTTCAAATGCTTTTATGAAATCATTTCTGATTAATGCTCTAGTACATTGTGCTTTTTCGTAATATTCATTGTAGTGACCTGAAGAAAGTGCATAAGCACCAATTAAGATTCTTCTTTTTACCTCTTTTCCAAAACCTTCTGCTCTTGTTAGTGAATACATTTCTTCGAGGGTATCAGCATCAGCTCTGAATCCATAACGCACACCATCATAACGAGCAAGATTAGATGAAACTTCAGCAGAACAAATTAAATAATAGACTGGTATTGCATATTTAGTGTGTGGCAAGGTAATATCAACAACTTCAGCGCCGTTTTCTTTCAAATTGGAAGAAACTTTTTCCCAATGATGGACGATTTCTTCTGAAATTCCATCCATTCTATATTCTTTTGGTATACCAATGCGCTTACCCTTGATATTACCGTTTATAAAATTAGAAAATTTAGGCACTGGCCTTTTACTCGATGTTGAATCTTTGCTATCATAGCCACAAATTGTTTCCAGCATTAATGCTGAGTCAGAAACGGAACGAGTAATGACCCCTGCTTGGTCCAGGGAACTTGCAAATGCGATCATACCAAAACGCGAGCATCTTCCATAAGTTGGCTTTGCTCCAACTACTCCACAGTAAGCTGCTGGCTGGCGCACAGATCCACCGGTGTCACTTCCGAGCGCTCCAGCGCATAAAAATCCAGCAACCGATGCTGCGGATCCACCAGATGATCCACCAGGTACAACTTTTTCCCCATCACTTTTTCTAGCCCACACATTTTCAACAGGACCGAAATGGCTATTTGTGTTTGCAGAGCCCATGGCAAATTCATCCATGTTGAGCTTGCCGAGCATGGCCGCCCCACTTTTTAAAAGCGAGTCAGATACTGTAGATTCGTAAGTCGGAACGAAGTTTTCTAGCATTTTTGAGCATGCTGTTGTTTTTATTCCCTTTGTGCAGAATAAATCTTTAACACCAACCGGTATACCCATAAGCGGCATATCACTTTTTTGCTTTGAAAAATGCTCATCTGCGGCTTTAGCGGCTTTTATCGCTATTTCTGGAGTTTTCGTCACAAAT
>JAITFM010000067.1 GCA_031281335.1 Rickettsiales bacterium
TCTAAACCTCATTTCAAACATTAAAAACACGAATAGGTTTTACACAACCATAAGTAAAACTGCAGATTGCAACGGGTACATTACCCACTATCGTACAAAAAATATCATAATTCTTTAAATTACGCAAGTTATTTAATACGATTTCCTGACCTTTTCTGATTTTCTCCGCTTCCTCTGCGGAAATTTCAACCTTGAACATTGATTTTAAAGCTGACGCGATGGGGATAATAAAACTTTTTGCATTACTCTCTGTTACCCCATCACCTTCTGTCATCCCAGTGCTTGACACTGGGATCCATTCTTCTTTTTTTCTGGATTCCAGCGTCACGCGCTGGAATGACACCGAAAAGCGAATTTTTTCAACAAGCTGTTCAATTGTCACTGATTCGGTTTCTCTAAAACTGCCTACCATGGTCCTTCTTAATTGTGTAATATGCCCAAAGCAATCTAATGCGATTCCAAGATCTCTTGCAATTGACCTCACATACACACCACTACCGCACAGCATAGAAAAATCAGCATTGTTATTTATGGTATTAGCAGAGACCAATTTCAGTTCATATATTCGCACTAAGCGGGGCTTTATATTCGTCTTTTGCCCACTTCTTGCTAATTTATATGCCCTTGTCCCATTGATTTTTATTGCTGAGAATTGAGGAGGAGTTTGTGATATCTCACCAACAAAGTTCTTGATCGCACAGTTTATTTGGTTATACTCAGGTTTTATGTTGCTAGCTTTAATAGTATCACCATCTAAATCGTCTGTGGTTTTTTGCTCTCCCCATTTTATTGTGGAATTGTATGCCTTTAAGTCGCAAGATAAGTATGGTATAGTTTTTGTTGCCTCGCCAAGGGCAATTGGCAACACACCTGAAGCTAAGGGGTCAAGTGTTTCCAAATGACCAGCTTTTTTAATTCCAAAAATCTTTTTAACTTGGGCTACAGCTTGTGCAGAACTAATTCCTATCGATTTGTCGAGATTAAGCCAACCATGTATCATATATCAATTGTACATGATTAGTAGCAATTTAGGAAGCAACACCCAGAATATGCTTATTTTATTAAATTATTATAAAAAAGACTTGACTAACATGTGTTATTAATATATACTTAGTTTTTTATTAGTCTTATTTTTAAGAGGTTATTATGACTGTACAAATACAAGATCAAAGCATATGGAAGGGGAAAAACACTGCACATATCGCAAAAGCAGGTCTACAAGCTTCTTTTGCAATTGCAGCTATAGCAATAGCGGCAACTACTATTTATGCTGCTGCAAAAGGGATAGCACTTTCTTCAGTACTCCCAGCATTTCTTGCTAACCCTTGGGTAATAGCAACAATAGCTTTTGTTGCTGCCGCATACCTTATTGTAACAGCTATTTCTTCATATCAGCAACTGTCTTCAATAGAGGAAGCTCAAGGTAAAGCTGGCCAACCTGGCTCGAAAGGTGAAAGTGCAGACTTCTCTGCTCTTCTTGGTGATGCAATAATAAAGAGTGGTACAATCTTTGTTGTAGAATCTGGGGAAGGAGATAATAAAACTAAGGAATTATTCCTGGTACTTCCAATTGATGATTATAAAGCATTAGCAGGAGATAATAAAAAAGCGGTTCATGTATTATTAGCAGGTAAAAAAGTTGGATTTGAACATAAAGATCCTGCAGAGGGTGCTAAAGAATATAAAGTGAAAGTAACTAAGGTAGGCGAGAAAGATCAACTTGCTGACATGACAGCAGAGTTAGGTATGGCTAAAGAAGCTGATTCATTAAAAGTTGCAGTAAGTAATAAAGACTATGAAGCTTTAAAAGGCGGCGTATCAGCTAAATTACAAGAGGTTGCAGTAAATGCAGCTATAACAAAAGCTACTGGTAAGTAAGCAGCTTGAAGTTAACTAATAAGAGGTAGAGTAATTTCTGCCTCTGCCTTTCTACTTAGGCTTGTAAGGGCTAACGTAGTCTGTCTCAAGCCTTTAATTATGTTCTCATCAAAATCTATCACCTCTACTTTTTTTAAAAGATGTCATCCAAGTAGCTGACACACAACCATACGAGCGTTGTGATTTGAGCCTACCAGGAGGGTGTCATCCCAGTGCCCAGACACTGGGATCCAGGAAAACTGATCGTAAACAGGAGCACTATACAGCATTTTCAATGAGACTATCAAAAACTGGATGCCAGTGTCAAGCACTGGCATGACACCACTTTTGCTTCAATATTCACCATGCCTCTGAATAGATACAATCTTTAAATATGTGACTTCAACTCTTCAGCGTATAAGCTCTCCAGCCCTACTTTATAGTTAGGATAAACTAGGGAGATGCCAAGATCCCTTTTAACTTTAACATTGCTTACTTTTTTTGATCCTAAATAAAAACTCTGCGCACAGTCAGGTAAGGAAGAAACCTCCACTGGCTCTGGAGCACTAACATTCAGAAGTTTGGCTGCGTATACTACCACTTCAGATTGTGTAGCGGGCAAGTCGTCCGCACAATTGTATATTTCACCGGGTTTTATGTTTTGCATGGAAGAAAATAGAATATTCGATATATCTTCAACATGAATACGAGAAAAAAAATGCCCTTCTCTTCGTACATTTCTTGCTTTACTGAGTTGCAAATCAACTAATACGTTTCTACCGGGACCGTATATTCCAGCCAAACGAAAAACATGAACAGGTAAATTGCTATTTAGCCATTTCTTTTCAGATCTAAGGCGATGTTCTCCTCTATGTTCTGCAGGTCTTGTTTCAGATTCTTCTGTAACCCAATTACCAGCGTGGTCGCCATAGACACTAGTTGCAGATAGATAACTAAGCCATTTGACGTTTTGAAAGTAATGGCCATACCTCTCCAGCACATCATCACCATCTGGCGGGATGGAAATTAAAATATGTGTTACGTCTTGAAACGTATCTTTGCTCACTTCATTGTAATTAAAGAGGCTAACGCTTCGTACATCTTGATTTCTTGAAGTGCCGATAACTTTCCAACCTAAATTCAGCAACTTTTTCGATAGAAACCTAGCTACATATCCATAACCAAAGCAAAACAAGTGCATGAAAATTAGTTTTTGAAATTTTTCTTAATAAATTCTACACCCAATCTTGTTCCTTCTTCATTGATAATGTGGCCCAATGCATGAATTTGGTGCCCCTCAACATTTATTCTGTTTTCCTTCAGAGCTTTAACTGCCAAGTCAAGAGAAGAGAAAGGTACTACATCGTCAGCATCACCGTGGATAATGCACATGTTGGGCTTTGATTTGATCTCTGGTGCAACTTTTGAAGGTGAAAGAAACCTACCAGAATATGCAACAACCGATGCACAAGATTGAGAGCGGGTAAGAGCTGTGTGTATTGCAAGCATTGCCCCCTGGGAAAACCCAATCAAAGAAAGCTGTACATCATTTAAGCTAAGCTCTTTTAACTTCGTATCAATAAAATGATTTACTATCGATGCAGCACTTTTTACTCCATTATATAGCGCCTCTTCACTGCGATCCTCTAAGCTGAACCATTGATAACCGTCACCTATTTCCCTTTCAAATGGAGCACTTGGTGCTATAAAACATGAATCAGATAAAGATTTGCCCATAACTTTAGCAAGATGAACAAAGTTATCACCGCTTGATCCCCAGCCGTGTAAACAAACAATTAAATTTTTCTTATTTCCACTTGCACAAATTTCTGGACCTTTAAGTTCAATCATTTCTTTTCTTTTTGTGTTTATACCTTTATTTAACACCGATTTTCAGATTTGTAAAAACTATATTGTTCCATTATAAAGGGAAAAGGAAGCCACATTAATTGTTTGTGCAGGGATTTATTTAGATATATATTTTAGTTTATTTAGCAAAAGCCATGAGCATTGATGATAGAGTAGTTTTTAAGATTTACAAACCAACAAGAACTGCAACACAATCTGGCTTAGGTAATACTCACTTTTGGCACCTAAGAACTGAACCTGATCCTTATTATATTGAACCTCTGATGGGATGGATTGGCTCAAAAAACCCCAGAAAACAGATTGTATTAAAGTTTGACTCCCTTGAAAAAGCGGTATTCTACGCGAAAAGACGCAATGCTAAATATATAATTGAAATGCCAAAAGATATTAAGAGACGCCCAAAATCTTATGCGAGTAATTTCATACCTAAGTAAGTTCCGTTGTTGCCCTCTTCTTGTCATCCAAGTAGCCCCTTTCTTGCCATTCAAGTAGCTGGCACTTGAATCCAGGATACTACTTTAGTAATGAATATTTAAGAAATTTACTAAGCAGGAAAAAAAGGCAGAAAAACTCTAAGGCAGCTAGTATTCAAATT
>JAITFM010000086.1 GCA_031281335.1 Rickettsiales bacterium
CACTGCATGTCTTTTTAAAACTTCGGGTTTTTGCCCATACAAGCTGAAACGCGCTTATAAGTCGTTTAAGACATCACCCAACGCCGGATTTTAAAATAGAGAGTGGAATAACTAGCTACTCGGGGTTTTATTGTCTTTTTCCTCTATCTGGTAAATTTCTTAAATATTATAGCTTAGACTAGTTGCGTTTAAAAGCAGCTAAATTGTAGCGTTTAAGGCATAAAAACGCCAATACTGAAAATAAATACTGACCAGGGCTTCTTTTGCTTTTTTCTCCATTTGGTAAGTTTCTTAAATACTTATTACTAAAGTAGTATCCTGGATCCCAGTGTTGGCTACTTGGATGACAGAAGAAGGGGCTTGTTAACTGACAAGACGATATCTTTTTTCTGTTAATTTTGGTTTGCAGGAAGTCTATCTTCAAATCTTTTGAGAATATTTCTTATTTTTGCTGCATCTTCGAACTCTAGATTCTCAGCATGTTTTAACATCTGCTTCTTTAAATTCTTTAAATCAACATTGCTAATATTGATGTTTTCCTCAGCCACTACTTTGTCTTGTAGAGTATTTGATATGGCCTTTATTATAGTTTTTGGTGTAATATTATGTAGTGTATTATATTCTTGTTGTTTCTTTCTTCTTCTTTCTGTTTCTTTCAATGCACGGTCTAAAGAACCGGTCATTTTATCTGCATATAAAACTACCCTACCTTTGGCATTGCGTGCAGCACGACCTATCGTTTGAATGAGCGAAGTTTCCGATCGCAAAAATCCTTCCTTATCAGCATCCAAAATTGCAACCAATCCACACTCTGGAATATCAAGACCTTCCCGCAGTAAGTTAACACCAACTAGAACATCGATTTCTTTCGATCTTAATTTGCATATAATGTCAATCCTCTCCAGCGCACCAATGTCTGAATGCAGGTAACTCACCTTTATATTTAGCTCACTCATATGTTCGGCTAGCTTTTCAGCAATTTTTTTTGTCAATGTAGTAATAAGAACACAAAACCCTTTCTTTATCGTTACTTGCGCTTCGTGAATCACATCATCAACTTGAGTCTCTGTTGGCTTTATAATGCAAATTGGATCTGTAAGCCCCGTTGGACGAATAACTTGCTCTATGAATACATTATTGGTTTTTGCCAACTCATATTTTCCGGGAGTAGCGGAAATGAAAATGGTTTGCGGCCGCACTGCTTCCCACTCTTCAAATTTTAATGGACGATTATCGAAAGCAGAAGGGAGCCTAAATCCGTGGTTCACCAATTTTTCTTTACGCACCTCATTACCGATATACATCGCACCAATCTGAGGAACGGTAACATGACTCTCGTCGACAAATAAAATTACATCTTTAGGTAAATATTCAAACAAAGTGGGCGGTGCATCTCCAGCTTCCATGCCGTAGAGATAACGCGAATAATTTTCGATACCTTTACACACTCCTGTTGCTATCATCATTTCAATATCAAAATTGGTGCGCTGCTCAAGGCGCTTTGCTTCAACAATTTTGTTCTGTGAATAGTAATAATCTAAGCGTTCATGCAGCTCTTTTTTGATCAGCTGAACCGCATGCAATAGAGTTTCACGTGAGGTAATGTGATAGCTGTTTGGAAAAATGGTGATTTTATCTATGCGCTTGATGACATTGCCGGTCATAGCATCAATCTCAGAAATTTCTTCTATTTCATCGCCCATTAGCGATAAACGCCAAGCTTTGTTTTCATAGTAGGCAGGAAATATGTCGATAATATCGCCGCGTACTCTGAAATATCCTCTCTCAAATCTGACATCAGAGCGCTTGTATTGAAGATTAGCTAGATTATTCAGGAAGTCATTAACACGAATTTTATCTCCAGCACTTAAAGTCAGGATCATGCTGAGATAGCTCTCGGGCGAACCAAGACCATATATACAGGAAACACTGGCAACTACAATTGTGTCCCTGCGCTCCAAAAGAGAGCAAACAGCAGAATAACGCAGCATGTCAATTCTTTCGTTAATTACGGAGTCCTTTTCAATATAAGTATCAGTTTGTGGCGAATAAGCCTCGGGCTGATAGTAATCATAATAAGAAATGAAGTATCCAACAGCATTATGGGGAAAAAATCCTCTCATTTCTTCATAAAGCTGCGCTGCTAAAGTTTTGTTGTGCGCCATAATTAATGCAGGCCTGTTTGTTCTTGCAATAACATTTGCCATAGTGAAAGTTTTTCCAGAGCCGGTAACTCCAAGTAAAACCTGATCTTTTTTGTTGCTGTTTAGCCCTGCAACTAAGCTATCGATTGCTTGCGGCTGATCTCCAGCTGGTTTAAAGTGTGTAACGATTTGAAATTCCATAGTTCCTATATTTTCATAATACATTTACTATTAATATACTTGTTAGTATAAATAAGGTATGAAAGTGAGTGTCAATAAAAAACTTTATCTTTTCTTTTTATGGAGCTTGCTCCAAATTTTATTGTTAGTTAACACAAAAAACACTGTTAAAATTACAAAATATGCTACCACCTTAAATCCAAGCTTGTGTCGGTGCTCTAGTTCTGGCTCTGCTGCCCATTGTAAAAAATTTACCACATCATATGCCATGTTTTCAACTGTAGCTTGCCTTGTATCGTCATACTCTACCATTCCTTCAGAAAGTGGTGGTGCCATAGCTAACTTACCTGTTGGAAAATACGGATTAAGATACAAACCATTCTCATCTTGCTCATCATTTTGATAGCCTGTCAGCAGTGAATAGACATAATTTGCACCGTCGTGCCTTGCTTTAATAATTAATGACAAGTCCGGTGGAACTGCACCGTTATTACTTGCTGCAGCTGCTTCTTTCAAATCAAAAGGTGCGATAAAGTAATCCGAAGGTATTCCAGGTCTATCGAACATTTCACCTAAATCGTTCGGACCATCTTTAACTTGATAAGAAGCTGCAATCTGTTTCACATCCTCTTCAGAAAAACCGATGCCTTGCAAATTACGAAATGCCACTCTATTCATTGAATGGCAAGCAGCACAAACTTCCTTATATACTTTATAGCCACGCTGAATTGACTCCCTATCAAAAGACCCGGTAGCTCCATCAAAACTCCAGTCCATTTTTTTATTTGGTGATGGTGTAAATTCTTCTGCAGATATGGAACCAGATAGGAATACCATGCAAAAAATTGCAAATACGTTCAGTCCCTTGACTAGCCATTGTTTTAGTAAAAAATAGCCTGATGTCACTTTGGCACGTGACACTGAAATCCATTTGTTTTTTTTCTGGATCCCAGTGTCAAGCATTGGGATGACAAAGGGGTGTTCTGGGACAGAAGAGTGTTCTAGGGTGGCAAAAGGATGTTCTGGGGTGATAGGATGTTCTACAGTAGATCTATTTTTAACTAGCATTACTTCATCTCCGGTACAGAATCACTTATGGTTTTTGGTAGTTTCTCCGGTTTCTCATACTTACTGAGCAGTGGTAAAACTATTACAAAGTATGTAAAATAATAAAGAGTAGAAAACCTACTTAGGGTAATGTAAGGTTCTTTAACTTCCTGTCCCCCAAGCCAGGTAAGAAATGCAAAATTTACTACAAAGGCCCAGAAAAATTTCTTAAATAACGGGCGATAAGCGCCACTTTTAACTTTTGATTTATCGAGCCAAGGTAATAAAAACCACACTAAAATAGACCCAAACATGGTAAGCACACCGATAAGCTTATTTGGAATTGAACGCAGCATTGCATAAAAAGGTAAAAAATACCACTCTGGTACTATATGTACTGGAGTTATCATAGGGTCAGCTTCAATATAATTATCCGGATGTCCTAGATAATTGGGAGCATAGAAAACAAACGCAAACAAAACTATAAAAAACAGACCAAAAGTTATACAGTCCTTTACTATGTAATAAGGGTAGAGCGGAATGGTATCGTTATCTGATTTTACTTCTGCTCCACTTGGGTTACCGGAGCCAAATCTATGCAGAGCAATGACATGCAGCATAGCTAAAGCGACAATTACGAAAGGCAGAAGGTAATGCAGAGCAAAAAAACGATTGAGCGTTGGATTATCAACAGAGAAACCGCCCCATAGCCATATAACTATTTTATCACCAATCAAAGGTATAGCTGAAAATAAGTTAGTTATAACTGTTGCACCCCAAAAGCTCATTTGCCCCCAAGGGAGAACATATCCCATGAAAGCTGTTGCCATCATTGCAAAGAACATAAATATGCCAATGAACCACACCATTTCTCGCG